>NZ_QODJ01000080.1:0-21339 GCF_009935965.1 Pseudomonas sp. L13 | reverse complement strand
GGTTTCCAGGTGTCGCGGTCGAACAGGAAGTGGACTTTGTAGCGGCCTTCGAGGTCGATGTGGCCGTAGGGGTCGTGTTCCTTGGGGCTGGTGACGCGGGCCGGGACGGTGCCGGCGATTTGCGGTTTGGGCAGCAGCGCCGGGCGAAAGCACACGGTTTCCGAATACGGGATGGCCTGGAAGCTGGCTTCAAAACTGCGGTCGCGGGCGGCGTGGGTGGTGACTTGGGTGATAACCGCGCCGGGGGTGAAGGCGTTGGGTGCGCCGCCGGAGATTTTCAGGACCTGGCCGGGGGTCAGGCTGGGGCTGCTGCTGACGCCGCTGAGGTGGGTCTGGCCGTTGAGGTAGCGTTCGTGGCGCAGGCGTGCGTAGAAGTAGCCGCTTTCACTTTGCAGGTCTTCGTCCTGGTCGTAGCGGTCGCCGATGACGCTGTAGGGTTCGGCGTAGTGGTAGGCCTCGCCGTAGGTGCCTTTGGCGCCACGGCTTTGGTCAATATCGCCGTCGAGGTAGGCGTTGGCCACGCGATGGTGGTAGGCGCGGATGTTGACGTGCTGCTCCACCACCTTGTGGTTCGATTGCAGGCGCCATACGCCGTCCTGGCCGCTGCTGTTCAGGCCCGATTGCGGGCGGTATGGCAGCTGGACGTCGAACTGGTAGTGGCGTTGGTCGTCGTGGAATTCCACCACGTCGATGTTCAGGCGTTCGTCGCGGGTGAAGCGGTACCAGATGCCGACTTCGGCCAGCAGGCGCGAGATGAAGGCCAGGTCACTTTCGTCGTATTGCATGACCTGTTCGCGCTTGGGGTATTCGCGCACCAGATTGAAGAGAAAATCCTGGCCTTCGAAATCGTGGCGGTTGCGCAGGATGCTTTCGACGATCTGCGGCGCGGATTGGTGCTGGTAGATGCGAAATTGTTGGCCACGGCCGAGCAAGGCCAGGCGCGGTTCGAGGGTGATTTCGTAGCGGGCTTCGTCGAGGGAGCCGGACAGGCGTTTGAAGCCGGTGACCACGCCGTGCAGGGTGCGCAGTGGTTTGACCGGGGGCACCTCAATGCCCACGGCTTTGAGCGCGGCCATGTCGGGGCTCAGGCCTGGGCCGTGCAGGCTGAAGTTGGCGTCTTTGCCCAGCACGCTGTCGGCGCTGAGGTCGCCGTCGAGGCTGGTGAATTCGACGCGGTAGTTGAACGGCTGGCTCAGGCCTTCGTGGCCTTCGAAGGCCAGCACGTCGAGTACCGCATCCACGTTGCGAACCGTGAGTTTGTGCCGACTGTGGTCGAAGAAGGTGCGCAGTTCATTGAGCATGTTCGGGCCTCCATGGCGACACGATAGGTAAAGGGTTGACGCTATCGCGGGGGTAAGTGCATGTCCTGCGAACAATTGTGAACGCTATCAATTGACAGGCGGGGTCCCCTTTGTGGTGAGGGGTCACCCCGTCAACCCAATCTGTAGCCACCTCGACCACCAGTCGTTCGTCGCGGGTGTTGCACAGGATGCTTTCGACAATCTGCGGCAGCGATTGGTGTGGGTTGATACGAAATTGTTGGCCGCGATCAAGCAAGGCCAGACGCGGTTTTTCGAGGGTGATTTTGTAGAGGGCTTCATCGAGGGAGCCAGACAAACGTTTGAAACCGGTGACCACGCCATGCAAGGTGCGCAGTTCATTAAGCATATGCAAGTCTCCGTGACACTTGGCACAACCTTGACCCAGCCGCCATTACGTTTCCGTTAGCAGAGCAGCGAAGTCATGTATCGCACCGACAATACAAGCTATTCCTGACGTGACTGCGCCCTCATAGCCATGAGTTAAAGAGGTAACTTTTCAATTACTTTCAAGTGAGGTCAGGCAGGTGCCGACAACCATTCGCAACGGACGCTCAATTCAGGCACTCCACATAGGCAAGACGGCGCCTCACGTCATTTTTGCCTGAGGAGCGCCTGCAAGAATACTGATTAAACTTAATGTTTAAAGAGTATTGCATTGAGCTTTAAAAAAGATCAAGACGTCATGCACATTCAAATACCAGAAGTGTCTCGCCTAGTCATATCAAAGGACCACAACACACAAGGAAATTTCCTACATCATTGAGCGGCCATTTCAGCTAGGCAATTATTCGACTGGGCAAAGTATCGTGCTTAATACTCTTTCTCCTACAACAGACAGAGAAAAAGTTACCGCCTTTAAGTTGAAAGCCTTAATTAAATTTCCTACATATTTAGCTATCCACCCAAAGGAAGAGCGAAACTTGTATAGGCACCGTTGAGCAAAAAAATAAAATTTTTCCAAGAAATGTATAGGGCCGACGTGTCGAGCAAAAACGGGCTGCTTCAAATCATTCCACCACAACCCGCCCCTCCCCCGAAGCGCTTGCTTCTCAGGGGTGGATTTACACGCGCCACACGTGGATAGTTTGTCCCACTGACAGGACAATAGGCCCACCATGCAAGACCTCAACGACCTCTACTATTTCGCCAAAGTCGTCGAAGCCGGCGGTTTTGCTGCGGCTGGCCGGCTACTCGGGATTCCCAAATCCAGGCTGTCGCGGCGCATTGCCGAGCTGGAAGACCGCCTGGGTGCACGCCTGCTGCAACGCACCACCCGGCAACTGACCCTTACCGCCGTGGGCGAGCGCTACCTGCGCCACTGCCAGGCCATGCTGCTGGAAGCGGAAATGGCCGACGAGGCCGTGGCCAGCATGTCCAGCGAGCCGCGTGGGCGGCTGCGGGTCAGTTGCCCGGTGGGGCTGGCCCAACACATCCTGCCGGAGTTGGTGGCAGGTTTTCTGGCCGCCCACCCGTTGGTGCAGTTGGACATGACCCTGGTGAACCGCCGCGTCGACCTGGTAGCCGAAGGCATTGATGTGGCACTGCGCGTGCGCGAACACGGCGATGAGGACCCGTTGCTGGTGACCAAACGCCTGCGCCAGGCGCACACCGTGCTGGTGGCCAGCCCCGCGTTCATGCGTGATCGGCAGGTCGAAACCCTGGAAGACCTCAAGCAGTTGCCCATACTCGGCGCGCTTGAGGCCGATCGAATGGTGCATCAACGCATCATCGATCCCCAGGGCAATACCCATGAGCTGGTGATGGAAGCGCGCCTGGGCATCGAAGACTTTATCGTGCGCAAGGCCAGCGCCATCATGGGGGTGGGCTTTACGATACTGCCGATGATGTACTGCGAAGAAGAACTGGCCAGCGGCCGGCTGGTGCAACTGCTGCCGCAATGGTCATTGCCGGGCGGCTGGCTGCAGGCGGTGTACCCGCACCGGCGCGGTGTGTTGCCGGCCATCCGCGCGTGGATCGACTACATTGAGGAAGGCTTCAAAGGCTGTGGAGATCGGCTGTTATGAGCATGACGGAAGAACAAGTCGCAGATTTCTGTCTGAGCCTGCCAGGCGCACGGGAAGACTATAAATGGGGCGGCGTGCGGGTGTTTTCGATTGCCGGCAACAAGATGTTCGCCTTGCAGAACCTGCGCGGTGAGTCGCTGGCCTTCAAGGTCGACAAAGAGCTGTTCCTGGGCCACGTCGACCGGCCGGGCATTCACCCGGCGCCTTACCTGGCGAGGGCACAGTGGGTCATCATGAACACGCCCTACCCTTTGGGCGCTGAGGAACTGCGCGGCTTGTTGCAGCGCTCCCACCAGTTGGTGGTGAGCAAGCTGCCCAAGCGCACGCAGATTGGCTTGCGGCTAGAGGATTGACAGCAAGGTGCCGCCGAGGAACAACTGATCCAGCCAGAACACCTGGTGCAACAGCACAATCACCCAGAACAGCACCTGGTAAGACGCCTTGCGCGTCTTGTGCCGGAACACCTGCTGGGCGATCAACGCCCCCGGCCAACCGCCCGCTAGCTCCACCGCATGCAGGATGTTTTCCGGGGTGCGCCAGCCTTCGGTCTGTGCTTTGCGCTTATCGCTCCAGTACAGGAAGAACGCCACCACGCTGACCACGCCGTAGGCCATCAACGGGATGACCGTTTCGCCGCGATACCACAGCAAGGCCGAGCCCAGCAGCGGCGCGGCACACAGCAGCACAAAGAGCAGCGCCTTCAGGCGTGGGTGCTGGATACTCATGGCTTGACCGCAGTCCAGTCGATCCAGCCGAATTGCCAGGTCGCCAGGATCACCAGGCCGAAGGCAATCCGGTACCAGGCAAACGCCGCGTAGCTGTGGCTGGCGATGAATTTGAGCAAGGCCTTGACCGCAATCATCGCGAAGATGAACGAGGTGACAAAGCCAATGGCGAATACCGGCAAGTCCGCGGGCTGGAACAGGTCACGGTATTTATAGCCTGAGTACACCGCTGCACCGACCATGGTCGGCATCGCCAGGAAGAACGAGAACTCGGTAGCCGTCTTGCGTGACAGGCCGAACAACAAGCCACCGATGATCGTCGCACCGGAACGCGAGGTGCCCGGGATCATGGCCAGGCACTGAGCCAGGCCGACTTTCAGGGCGTCTTTCCAGGTGATGTCATCGACGCTCTCAGCCCGCACCGCATGCTGGCGGCGCTCAGCCCACAACATGATAACGCCGCCCACCACCAGCGCCGTGGCCACGGTGATCGGGTTGAACAGGTAGTGCTTGATCAAATCGGCGAAGATCACCCCGAGTACCACCGCCGGCAACACGGCAATGATCAGGTTGACCGTGAAGCGCCGGGCTTTTGGCTGGGTCGGCAGGCCGATAACCACGTCAAAGATCTTGCGCCGAAACTCCCAGACCACCGCCAGGATCGCACCCAGCTGGATGATGATGTTGAAGGCTTCGAAACGCTCGCCGCCAAAATTGATCAGGTCGGCGACGATGATCTGGTGGCCGGTGCTGGAGATCGGCAAGAACTCCGTAAGCCCCTCTACGATGCCGAGAATCAATGCCTGTATGGCGGTCCAAAAATCCATGCTGTCTCCAAAGGTCATGCACGGGGCATGCCTCTTAGTCTTTTTTAAGTTCACTGACGACGAGCGCACACAAGCGCCCGCGGTTGATTCTCAACGCCGGTCTGCAAAAATTCCGTGAAAAATCAGGCAGTACTCAGGTTTTTCGATTCCGGGCCGAAAGCCTATCAGACACGCCGGAAATCTCGAAGCAGCACCACAATTATAAAGAGCAGGGAGTGACAGGACGATGAACAGTTTGCGCAGCATGTCGATCAGCCGCCGCCTTTGGCTGATCCTGATAGTCGCCGTGTTAATGCTGCTGGCCTTGGGGTTGTTGATGCTCAACCAGATCCACGGCGACCTCTACCAGGCCAAGCGCCAGCAGACCCAGCACGTGGTGCAGACCGCCAGTGGCGTACTCAGCTATTACCAGAACCTGGAAAAAACCGGCGTACTGACCCGCGACGCCGCGCAGCAGCAGGCCTTGAGCGCGGTGCGCGGCCTGCGTTATGACCACGACGATTACTTCTGGATCAACGACCTCACCCCCGTGATGATCATGCACGCGGCCAACCCCAAGCTCGACGGCCAGAACCTCTCGGCGATTCGCGACCCGGACGGTTTCGCCGTGTTCAACGAATTCGTGAGCCTGGCCAAGGCCAAGGGCGCCGGCATCGTCAACTACCGCTGGCCGAAGCCCGGCGCCGAAGCGCCGGTAGAGAAAACCTCGTACATCCAACTGTTCGAACCCTGGGGCTGGATTATCGGCTCCGGCGTCTACGTGGACGATGTGCAGGCTGAATTCAGGGGCCAGGTGTGGAAAGCCTCGGCCATTGGCCTGGGCATTGCGTTGATGATGGCCGTGCTGGTGCTGCTGATTGCCCGCAGCATCGTGCAGCCGTTGCAGGCGGCGGTGAATGCCATGGGCAATATCGCCAGCGGCGAAAGCGACCTGACCCACAGCCTCGACACCCACGGCCGTGACGAATTGACGCAACTGGCCCAGCACTTCAATAGCTTCACCGCCAAGCTGCGCCAGGTGGTCGGCCAGTTGCAGGTGTGCGCCAACGCCCTGGGCCAGTCGTCCACCGAGTTGGGCCACAATGCCAGCCAGGCCCATGACCGCAGCCAGCAGCAATCGCAGCAGATGGAACTGGTGGCCACCGCCATCAACGAAGTCACCTACGGCGTGCAGGACGTAGCCAAGAATGCCGAGCACGCCGCCAGCGAAATGCGCGATGCCCAGGCCCAGGCACAACAGGGCCAGGTCAATATCGACGGTAGCTTGCAGCAGATCGACCAGCTCTCCACCACCATCAGCCAGGCTGTTGAGGTGATCCGCACGCTCTCCAGCGAAAGCACACAGATCGGCGGTGTACTGGAGGTGATCCGCTCCATCGCCGACCAGACCAACCTGCTCGCCCTCAACGCCGCCATCGAAGCCGCCCGCGCCGGGGAGCAAGGCCGTGGGTTTGCGGTGGTCGCCGATGAGGTGCGCCTGCTGGCCCAGCGCACGCAGAAATCCACTGCCGAGATCCAGGTGATGATCGAGCGCCTGCAAGGCCACTCGGAAGCGGCGGTCAAGGTGATCAGCGACAGCCACAGCGCCTCGCAACTGACCATCGAACAAGCCGGCCAGGCGGGCGCAAGCCTCACCGCCATCGGCCAGGCGCTGCACAACCTCAACGGCCTGAACGCCTCGATTGCCAGCGCCACCCTGCAACAGGCCCACGTGGTGGAAGACATCAACCAGAACGTCACCCAAGCGGCCGGGCTGTCCCACAGCACCGCGCTGGCGGCGGAGCAATCCAGCGTGGCGAGTGCACAGTTGCGTGGTTTGAGTGAACAGCTTGATGGGCTTTTGCGTCAGTTCAAAGTCTGACGCCCCTCAGCGGTGGGAGGGCTGCCCTCTCCCACCGTCTAACGGCCTCACATCCCCAGCCACTGCGGCAGCGCGAGGGAAATGAACGGCAGGTAGGTGACCATGATCAGGAACACCAACAGAATCATCAGCCACGGCATCGCCGCGCGGATGGTCTGCCCCAGGGTCAGCCCCGTCACCGCCGAGGTCACGAACAGGTTCAGCCCCACCGGTGGATGCACCAGGCCGATTTCCATGTTCACCACCATCACGATGCCCAGGTGAATCGGATCAATGCCCAGCTTCATCGCAATCGGGAAAAAGATCGGCGCCAGGATCAGCACAATGGCCGAAGGCTCCATAAAGCTGCCGGCAATCAGCAACACCACGTTGACCATGATCAAAAAGCCAATCGGCGTCAGCCCTTCGGAGATCACCCAAGCAGTAATTTGCTGGGGGATCTGCTCGGTGGTCAGCACGTGGGCAAACAACATGGCGTTGGCGATGATGAACATCAGCATGATCGACAACCGCCCGGACTCCAGCAGCACTTTGGGGCAGTCACGCAGCTTCATGTCCTTGTAGACGAACAGCGCGACAAACGCCGAATACACCGCCGCCACCGCCGCCGCCTCGGTCGGGGTGAACATGCCGCTGTAAATGCCGCCGAGGATGATCACCAGCAGCAACAGGCCCCAGAACGCCCGGCGTGCGCAACTGAGCCACTCACGGAACGTCGCCCGGGGTTGCGCCGGCAGCTTCTTGATGCGGGCGACGATGTAGATCGCAATCATCAACATCAGGCCCAGCAACAAGCCCGGAATCACCCCGGCCATGAACAGCTTGCCCACCGAGGTTTCGGTCGCCGCAGAATACACCACCATCACAATCGACGGCGGAATCAGAATGCCCAAGGTGCCGGCGTTGCAGATGATGCCCGCCCCAAACTCCTTCGGGTAACCGGAACGCACCATGCCCGCCACGGCAATCGAGCCCACCGCCGCCACCGTGGCCGGTGACGAGCCGGACAGCGCCGCAAACAGCATGCACGCCAACACCGCCGCAATCGCCAGGCCACCGCGGATATGCCCGACACAGGCGTTGGCAAAGTCGATCAGCCGCTGGGCCACGCCGCCGGTGGTCATGAAGGCGCCGGATAACAGGAAAAACGGAATCGCCAGGAAGGTGTAGGCGTCGCTGGTTTCAAACAGCTTGATCGCCAGGGAACTCACCGAGTCCTGGCTGAACATCAGGATCGACACCGCACCGGAGAGCCCCAGGGCAATCGCAATTGGCACGCCCAGGAACATGAACACGAACAACAGCAGAAACAGACAGAGCACGGCCATCAGTGACGCTCCTCATGGCTGCCGGCCAACTTGCTGGCCTCACCGGCCTCGTCGGCCAACCCCAACCCGACCTGGCGGTGGGTAAAGATGCGGTAGAAAATTTCCAGGTAGCGGATCAAGACCAAGGCAAAGCCAATGGGCACGATCACCACGATGTCGCCGACATCGATGCCGAACTGGTCGAGGTCTTCGGCGCCGATGTGCGCGGTCATCACCGCACTCACCCACTTGTAGCTGGCCACCATGAACAGCCCGGCATAGGCCAGGCAGCACAGGCACGCGAGCATGCCGAGCAGGCGTTGCACCGGGCGCCGGGTGAGCCGCACCAACGCGTCCACGCCCAGGTGGCCTGCGGTGCGCACGCCGTAGGAAATGCCGAAGAAGATCAACCAGCCGAACATGGCCTTGGTCAGCGCCACGCTCCAGGTCATCTCTTGGGCCAACGTCATGGTGCCGTCGCCCAGGGCATTGAAGAAGGGGCTGCTCCAGGCCCATTTATCGGCCAGGGTAAAGAACAGGGTGTAGACGTTGTTGAGCATGACGTAGACGAATGTCACCAAGGTCATGGCGGCCAGCAGGAAAGCAATGAAGCCTTCCTCCAGGTGCTCCCAGACGCGCCTTAGCGTTTGCATGGCAAAACCTCGCGAACTGTGTAGGAGCGAGCTTGCTCGCGAAGAACGTCAACGATAACGCTGGCATCCTGAATGAACGCGTTGCCTACGCGTTTTTCGCGAGCAAGCTCGCTCCTACAGAGGAGTGAACAGGATTACTGGTTGGAAGCGTCCGCCGCCTTGATCAGGTCAGCCCCAATCTCGCCCTCGAACTTCTGCCACACCGGGCGCATGGCTTCGCGCCACAGCGCACGTTGCGCGGGGGTCAGTTCGATGATTTCGCTGGTCTTGGCGTCGATGATCTTCTGCTTGGCCGACTGGTTCAGTGCTTCAGCCTGCTTGTTCACCTCCACCGTCACCTCGGCCATGATCTGCTCCAGGGTGCTGCGCACATCCGGCGCCAGGCCGTTCCAGAATCTTGCGTTGGTGATCACCATGTAGTCGATCAGGCCATGGTTGGACTCGGTGAAGTACTTCTGCACTTCGTTGACCTTCTGGCTTTCATAGTTCGACCAGGTGTTCTCGGTGCCATTCACAGTGCCGGTCTGCAGGCCCTGGTAGACCTCGGCAAAGCTCATCTTGCGCGGGTTGGCGCGGATCGCCTTGAACTGTTCTTCGAGCACACTGGAAGCCTGCACGCGGAACTTCAGGCCACGGGCGTCCTTGGGTTCATGCAGGGCCTTGTTGGCAGAGAGTTGCTTGAGGCCGTTGTGCCAATAGGCTAGGCCGAGGATGTTCTTATCCTGCATCGAGGTCAGCAGTTGCTTGCCCTCAGCGGCCTGGAAACGGTCGACGGCGGCCAAGTCATTGAACAGGAACGGCAAGTCGTAGATTTGAACTTGCTTGGTGTAGTGCTCGAATTTGGCCAGGGACGGCGCAAGCATTTGCACGTCGCCCAGCAATAACGCTTCCATTTCCTTGCCATCGCCAAACAGCGACGAGTTCGGGTACACCTCAACCTTGACCTTGCCGGGCAGACGCTCTTCAGCAAGTTTTTTAAACAGCAACGCGCCCTGGCCTTTAGGGGTGTTCTCGGCAACCACGTGGGCGAACTTGATCACAATCGGGTCTGCCGCCTGGGCCAGGCCAGCGGTAAACAAGGTGGCGGCGCACAGCAGCGCCCGGGAAAGCTTGAGCATGGGAATCACCTTCTTATTGTTGTGTTTAAGGCAAGGTGCCTGATGTAACGCGTGTCGTGAATTTCGAATTTTAGATACCTGCGTTCGGCCTGGCCGAACGCGTCCAGTGTGGGAGCTGGCTTGCCTGCGATAGCGGTGTGTCAGGCAACACAGACATTGACTGTTCTACCGCTATCGCAGCATAGGTATCTACACAACTTTGGTGCGACGCTGAACCTGTGGCGAGGGAGCTTGCTCCCGTGACGACCGGATAGCCGACGCTGTTCTAACTGACGCACCGCGATCCAAATGTGGGAGCTGGCTTGCCTGCGAAGACGGCCTGACAGCCGACCAAGAAGTTGGATTCGACCGCGTACATATCCGTTATTTAGGTAACGGCCACTTAGGGTTCCGCCCTGACGGCGGCTCACTTTGCAAGAGCGGCAAAGTAAGCAAAACGCTCTTGCCCCACCACTCGGCACCTCGCTTAGGCTCGGTGTGCCCGTAATTCGCCAGTGATTTGGGGGGCCGCCGCCACGCGCCATCCATGGCGCGGGGCGGCTAAACCGGCATCCCTGCCGGTTTACCCCCCAAATCCCTGTCGAATTCCGACCAGCGTGGTTTAACGGGGCGCCTGAGATCAAGATCAAAAGCAGATCAAGAGCAAGATCACGAGCGGCTCGCTTCGCATCGTGGTTAGCGTTGAGTGCTACAGAGTTGTGTAGATACCTATGGCTATCGCAGGCAAGCCAGCTCCCACATTTTGTTCCCGGTTTTGTCAGTTACAGTTGCGCGGCCAGCAGCCGTTGCGCGCGCAGCAGTACCGGCGCATCGACCATCTGCCCGTCAATCTGATAAGCCCCTGCCCCATGGGCGCCCGCCTCCACCACCCGCCTGGCCCAGGCCAGCTCTTCGGCGCTCGGCGCCAGCGCGGCATGGATCACCGCGACTTGCTTGGGATGAATGCACAACGCCCCGGCAAAGCCCATTTCATAAGCGTGCCGGATCGAGCGGTGCAGGCCTTCGGGGTCGTCGATGGCCGGGTGCACGCCGTCCAGCGGCGCCGCCAGGCCCGCGGCGCGCGAATGCACGATCAGCGCCAGGCGCGCCTGGTCGAGGGCCAATTCGGCGGCGCGGGAGTGACTGCTCAGGTTGAGGTCCAGCGCCAGGTCCAAGCCGCCGAACGACAGGCGCTGCACCTGAGGCGCCTGGGCAATCTCCGCCAGCGCCAGCAAACCCCGTGCGCTTTCGATAATCGGCCAGATACGTTTGCCTGTCGCGGCCACCACCGCCACCTGGGCCGCGCTTTCGACCTTGGGCAGCAACACCCCCGCCACATTTGCATGGGCCTTGCAGAAGGCGACATCGGCAAAATGCTCGGCATGCTGGGGCGCGTTGATGCGTACCCACACCTGGGCTTCGGCATGCGCATGCAGGAACGCGCCCAGATTATCCCGAGCCTGACGCTTGAGCGGTTCTTCCACCGCGTCTTCAAAATCCACAATCACCGCGTCGGCGCCGCTGGCCAGGGCCTTGGCAAACCGCTCCGGGCGGCTGCCCGGCACAAACAGCGCAGAACGTACTAAAGACTTTGGCATCACTTGATTCCTGATTAGATAACGCCGCGCTCGCGCAGGCTGTTAATGGCCTCAACGGAGTAACCCAGCTGGTCGAGGATGCCTTGGCTGTGTTGCCCCAGCGCTGGCACGCCGTCCATGCGCGGGGTAAACGCAGCGTTACGGGCCGGTGGCAGCAGCGACGGCAACGGCCCCGCCGGGCTTTGGATGTCGCGCCAGCTGTCGCGGGCCTTGAGTTGCGGGTGGTCCCACACGCCTTGCATGTCGTTGACCCGTGCACTGGCAATCTGCGCGTCTTCCAAGCGCTGGATCACCGCCTCGACGTCCAGTGGGGCAAAGCGCTCCACGATGATCTGGCGCAGCACCTCGCGGTTGGCCGAGCGCTTGAAGTTGGCGCTGAAGCGCTCGTCCGTGGCCAGCGCCGGGCTGAGCAGCACTTTGTCGCAGAACGCCGCCCATTCGCGCTCGTTCTGCAAGCCAAGCATCACCGTGCCGCCGCCTCCAGTGGGAAACGGCCCGTAAGGGTAAATCGTCGAATGCGCGGCACCCGCACGCGGTGGCGGCGCCGCGCCGTCGAAGGCGTAATACATCGGGTAGCCCATCCACTCCACCAGGCTGTCCAACATGCTCACATCGATGCGGCTGCCCTGGCCGGTTTTGCCGCGCAGCAGCAGCGCCGACAGAATGCCGCTGTAGGCGTACATGCCGGCGGAGATATCCGCGATGGAGCAACCGGCCTTGGCCATCTGTTCTTCACCTGGGCCACCGGTCACCGAGAGAAAGCCGCCTTCGCTCTGGATCAGCAGGTCGTAGGCTTTCTTTTTCTCGTAAGGCCCGCCTTCACCGTAGCCGGAAATATCGCAGACGATCAGCCGTGGAAAGCGCGCGTGCAGCGCCTCGAACGATAAGCCCATGCGCGCCGCCGCGCCGGGGGCAAGGTTCTGCACCAGCACATCGGCGTCGGCCAGCAGCGCATCCAGAATGGCGCCCGCCTCGTCCTGCTTGAGGTCCAGGGTCAGGCTTTCCTTGGAGCGGTTGGTCCAGACGAAATGCGACGCCAGGCCACGCACCCGCTCATCATAGCCACGGGCGAAATCGCCGGCGCCGGGGCGCTCCACCTTGATAACCCGCGCACCAAGGTCGGCCAACTGGCGCGTACAGAATGGCGCGGCAATCGCGTGTTCCAGGCTGACGACGGTGATGCCGTCCAGCGGTCGTTGTTCAGTCATCACAAATTCCTCCAAGCCAATGGGCCATGGACGCGGTAGTGCGCAGGTTCCACACCTGCTCGATCAGGCGGTTGGCCTGGGCCGGGGTGCGGGCGCCGCTGAAGTGGGCCAGGCGCTGGAACTTGTCCGCCAGCTCGGTACGGCTCAGGGTGTTGCCCGGGTCGCCCTTGGGTTCATCAATGGCACCGTGCAGCGTGCGGCCATCGGTGGTGGTGACGGTGACGCGGCCCAGCCAGCGTTGCGGGTAGGCGCTGTCGACTTCGGGGTCCAGGCTCATGCTGACCTTGTCGCGAAACGCCGCGACCGCAGGATCGGTCAACGCCAGGTCACGGAATTCAGGCAACCCGGCCTTGCCATGCACGGCGATCAGACCGAGCACGGTGCCCATGGAGAATTTGGCCTGGTGCACGGTGGCTGGCACCGTCACTCGGCCGAGTACGTCGATGGCGCCTTGATGCACGTGGGTTTGCACCTGAGAGATCTGTGCAGCGCGCAAGCCTTCACGCTGCATCACGTCCAATAGCGCATCGGCAGCGGGATGGGTGTGACGGCAGGAAGCGTGGAACTTGAACGAGGTTTCCACCAGTGCCCAACGGCTGCCCAGGCCGGCAGACAATTTGCCCGGCTGCGCATCACTGGACATGCCCGCCGCCAAACCCTGGTCGCCTTCAAGAATATTGCGCGCGCCGGTCAGCCCATCGGCCGTAAGGTAAGCCGCCAGCAAGCCGTCCGCCGCCGCCTTGGCCGTGTGCAGTTGCTTGGAATCGGCGGCATCGCGCAGAAACTCCCAGAGCCCGGCGGCCTGGGTGCCGGCGCTGCCGAGCAGGTTGATGAATTGCTCTTCGTTGAAGTCGAGCAACTTGCCCACCGCGACCGCCGCCGCCAAGGTGCCGACCGTGGCAGTGGTGTGGAAGATGCGGTAGTGGGAACGCCCCATGAACTCACCGACGCGGATCCCCGCCTCATAGCCGGCCACCGAGGCCAGCAACAGTTCACGGCCAGACTTGCCGAGGTCCTGGGCAGCGGCCAACGCGGCGGGAAACACCACAGTGGCCGGGTGCAGCACCGAGCTGTTGTGCAAGTCATCCTGCTCCACCAAGTGCGAGGAGGCGGCGTTGACCAGGGCGGCAAAATACGCGCTGGTGCCGGGGCCGTTGACGATCACCTGGGCCGGGCCGCTGCTCGGGCCCATCTTCTGTGCGTAGCGTTCAAACAGGGGAATCGGGTGCGCGCCCTGGCTGGCCAAGGCAGACGCGAGCCAATCCAGGTACAGCTCTTCGGTGCGCGCCAGTACGTGCTCGGGCAACTGCGCGTAAGTCAGCTCGGCCAGGAACCGGCAAAGGGCTTGGGTATGATGCATGCTCAAGGCCCTCAGAAGCTGCGCGGCAGTTCGAGCAAATGCTCGGCCACGTAGGACAGGATCAGGTTGGTGGAGATCGGTGCCACCTGGTACAGGCGGGTCTCGCGGAATTTGCGCTCCACGTCGTACTCGCAGGCAAAGCCGAAGCCGCCATGGGTTTGCAAGCAGGCGTTGGCCGCTTCCCAAGACGCCTTGGCCGCCAGGTACTTGGCCATGTTGGCACTGGCCCCGGCGTTCTTGCCGCTGTCGTATTCCTCACAGGCACGCCAGCGCATCAGGTCCGCCGCTTCGATCTCGATATGCGCCTCGGCAATCGGGAACTGCACGCCCTGGTTCTGCCCGATGGGCCGGCCAAACACCACACGGTCGCGGGCATAGCCTCTGGCCTTTTCGATAAACCAGCGGCCGTCACCGATGCACTCGGCGGCAATCAGGGTGCGCTCGGCATTCAGGCCATCGAGGATGTATTTGAAGCCCTTGCCCTCCTCGCCAATCAGGCTGTCCAGGGGCAGCTGCAGGTTGTCGAAGAACAGCTCATTGGTCTCGTGGTTGACCATATTGGCGATAGGCTGCACGGTCAGGCCGTTGCCGATGGCCTGGCGCAGGTCCACCAGGAAGATCGACATGCCTTCGGATTTTTTCTGCACTTGGGCCAAGGGCGTGGTGCGTGCCAGCAAAATCATCAGGTCGGAATGCTGCACCCGCGAGATCCAGACTTTCTGGCCGTTGATCACGTACTTGTCGCCGCGCTTGATCGCCGTGGTCTTGATCTTGGTGGTGTCGGTGCCGGTAGTGGGTTCGGTGACGGCCATCGACTGCAGGCGCAATTCACCGCTGGCCAGCTTGGGCAGGTAGAAGCGTTTTTGCGCCTCGCTGCCGTGACGCAGCAGGGTGAACATGTTGTACATCTGGCCGTGCACGGTGCCCGAGTTGCCGCCGCAGCGGTTGACTTCCTCAAGGATCACCGAGGCTTCGGCCAGGCCCAGGCCGGACCCGCCGTACTCCTCGGGGATCATCGCCGACAGCCAGCCAGCGTCGGTCAGGGCCTTGACGAAGGCTTCGGGAAAGCCCTTTTCTTCATCGATCTTGCGCCAGTAAGCGGCATCGAACTCGGCGCACAAGGCGCGCACGCCGTCGCGGATGGCATTGAGTTCTTCGTTGTCGTGGGCATTCATTAACGGCTCTCCGCCTGTTGTTATGGGGTTATTCGAAATGCACCTGGGCGGTCTGCGCCAGGCCTTCAGTGTTGCCGGCCCAGAGGTCTGCGACGCCGGTTGCGGTGATGCGCCCGCCGACCTCAAAAGGCTGCGGCGCAATCAGTGGGCGCACGCCGCGATAGGCAAAGCGGCGCAGAGTCGCTTCGGGGTGCGCCCGGCAGAACGCGCGCAGGCTCAAGGTGGCGATCAGCGGGCCATGCACCACCAGGCCGGCATAGCCTTCGGTGCCGGTGACATAGGGGTAGTCGTAATGGATACGGTGGCCGTTGAACGTCACGGCGCTGTAGCGGAACAGCAGGGTTGGCGTCGGTTCGACCGCCTCTGTCCATTCGCCTTGGGCCAGCGCGTCGCCGCTGCCCGCCTTGGGTGGCGTGGGTTCGCGGTAGACGATGTCCTGTTCCTCGCGGATGGCCAGGCGCCCGTCCTGGGAGTAGTCATGGCTCACGGTGACAAATAACAGTGAACCGGTGCGCCCAGTTTTTTCTTCGACCTGGGTGATGGTGGATACGCGCGTGGCCGCCTCGCCAGCCCGCAGCGGGTGCAAAAACTCAAGGCGCCCACCGGCCCACATACGATTGCGGTTATCGGCCGGTGGCAGGAACCCGCCGCGTGCCGGGTGACCGTCGCTGCCCAGGGCAGATTCAGGCAACGGGTCCTGGAAAAAGCACCATTGCCACAACGCAGGCACCGCGTCGCCATCGGCGGGCACGGCTTCACCGAACGTGGCGGCGATACGCTTGAGCAGGTTATGGCTCAGGTGGTCGTGGGCGGTCTCACTTCGGCCGATCCAATCAGTGGCGCTCATCGGGTGCAGGTCCTCAGGCAGTGGGTGACTGCCGTGGATCATGCAAGGGCCTGCCCGTTCTGAGAATTTGCATTTCAATAAACCAGCGTTCGGTTATGCTGAACGCTTACAGCCACACCGTGAACCAATGTGGGAGCTGGCTTGCCTGCGATAGCGGTGTGTCAGTGAGCATCTTCGTTACTGACACACCGCCATCGCAGGCAAGCCAGCTCCCACAGGAAACCTGTTGCCCGGGAGTTTTTGCATGCACTTCGATCTCGCCGACCTGCGCCTGTTTATCCATATCGCCGAATCCCCCAGCCTCACCCAGGGTGCCAAGCGCGCCTTCCTGTCGCCGGCTGCCGCCAGTGCGCGGATCAAAGCCTTGGAAGGCCAGCTCGACACGCGCCTGTTGTACCGCGACAGCCGGGGCGTGGAGATCACTCCGGCAGGCGAGCGGCTGTTGCACCATGCGCGGTTGATCATGCGCCAGGTCGATTACCTCAAAAGCGAGTTCACCCGATACGGCGTGGATTCAGCCGGGCATATCCGTATCTTCGCCAACACCACGGCGGTCACCGAGTTTTTGCCGGAGGTCTTGGCAGGCTTTCTGTCGCAGCGACCGGGCGTCACCGTCGACCTGCAGGAACGCCTGTCACGGGACATCGTGCGCGGGGTGCTCGATGGCACCAGTGACATGGGTATCATCGCCGGCCCCGTAGAAGCCTCTGGCTTGCAAGTGCTGCATTTCAGCACCGATGAGCTGGTGCTGATGGTGCCCGTCGGGCATCCGTTGGCCGACCTGCCTTCGGTGACCCTTGAGCAGACCCTGGCGTATCAGCATATCGGCCTGCATGAAGGCAGCACGCTGTTGAGTTTCCTGCGCGAACACGTCGAGCGCCTGGGCAAGCAGTTGTCGCTGCGTATCCAGGTCTCGAGCTTCGAAGCGATCTGCCGGATGGTCGAGGCCGGCGTGGGCATTGGCATCATTCCCGAATCCGCCGCCCTGCGCCACAGCCGCACCATGCAGCTGGTGACGGTGAAACTGGACGAGCCCTGGGCGATTCGCGAGCGCAGCATCCTGGTACGTGAGCTGGAAGCGCTGCCGGGGACCATCCGCGCCCTGATCGCCACCTTGATGCCCTGATCCTGTAGGAGCGAGCTTGCTCGCGAAAAACGTCAACGATAACGCGTGTTTTCTGGATAAACGCAGCGCCTATCAGTTCTTCGCGAGCAAGCTCGCTCCTACAGAGGCAATGTCAGCTCCTTTAGTAGCCCAACGACAAGCCTGTATTGCGCCGCGGGTCATTGGCCCCATAGAAACGGTTGTTACCCACCGGCTTGCCCTCCAGGGAAGGCGCGCCTACCAGGATGGCGGCCAGGTGGTTGGCATCTTGCGGGCCGGCAAACTTGTGGCCCCAGCTTTCGAGGATCTTCTGGGTGTCCGGGCTGACCGCAAAGGTCTCAAGGTTGGTGGTTTCCGGCATCCATTGCTGGTGGAAGCGCGGTGCGTCCACGGCTTCCTGGATGTTCATCTTGTAGTCGATGACATTCAGGATGGTCAGCAAGGTCGCGGTGATAATGCGACTGCCCCCCGGTGTGCCAACGACCATTACTGCCTTGCCGTCCTTGGTGACGATGGTGGGGCTCATCGATGACAACGGCGCCTTGCCTGGTGCGATGGCGTTGGCTTCGCCCTGCACCAGCCCATACATATTCGGTACGCCGACCTTGACGGTGAAGTCATCCATTTCATCGTTGAGAATCACCCCGGTCTTGCTGGCCATCACCCCGGCGCCAAACCAGTCGTTGAGGGTATAGGTCACCGAGACCGCGTTGCCCCACTTGTCGACGATGGAATAGTGGGTGGTGTTATTGCCTTCGTGGGGCGACACACCCGGTTTGATCGCCTGGGAGTCACCAGCCTTTTGCGGCTCGATGGCAGCGCGTAGCTTGGCCGCGTAGTTCTTGTCCAGCAGATGCTCGATGGGGTTCTTCACGAAGTCCGGATCGCCCAGGTAGCTGTTGCGGTCCACGTAGGCGTGGCGCATCGCTTCGATCTGGTAGTGCAGGCCCTGGGCCGAGTGATAGCCCAGATCGGCCATCGGGTAGCCTTCGAGGATGTTCATGATCTGGCAGATCACCACACCACCCGAGCTGGGTGGCGGCGCCGAGACAACATGGTAGCCACGGTAGTCGCACTCGATGGGGGCCAGTTCGCGGGTTTTGTAGGCGTCGAGGTCGGCCTGGGTGATGATGCCTTTGCCGGCCTGGCTGGAATCCACCACCGCCTTGGCGACCCAGCCTTTATAGAAACCGTCGGTGCCCTTGGCCGAGATTTCCTTGAGGGTCTTGGCCAGGTCCTTCTGCACCAGCTTCTGGCCCACCTGCATCGGTTTGCCGTTGTGCAGGAAGATCCCGCGCATGTCCTGGTCTTTTTCGAACTCACCGGTGGCGGTGTGCAACAGGTCGATATCGCCCTGCTCCAGCGCAAAGCCGTTTTCCGCCAGCTTGATCGCCGGGGCAATCACTTGCGCGCGCTTGAGGGTGCCGTACTTGCTCAGGGCCAGCTCCATGCCAGACACCGTGCCCGGTACGCCGACCGCCAAATGGCCTTTGGCGCTGAGGCCTTCGACCACATTGCCGGCCTTGTCGAGGTACATGTCGGCCGTCGCCGCCAACGGGGCTTTTTCGCGGAAGTCGAGGAAGGTCTTGCGCCCGTCCGCCAGTTGCACGGTCATGAAACCGCCGCCGCCCAGGTTGCCCGCCGCCGGGTACACCACCGCCAGCGCGTAACCTACCGCCACCGCCGCATCGACCGCGTTGCCGCCGGCCTTGAGCACATCGACACCCACGTGGGTTGCCAGGTGCTGGGCCGTGACCACCATGCCATTTTCACCCGCAACCGGGGCTTGGGAAGCTGCGTGCACACCGTTGACCGTCAAGACCAGCGCGGTCGCAATCAAAGTGTGACTGAAGGGTTGGTATTTCATCCATGGCTACTCTGATTATTGAGATGCACCAAAATAGCCCCTAGCTGATTCAATCCCCAGCGCAATGGCGTTTTTATTACAGAACTTGTCGGTCATGGAACGCACACTGCTGCGCAAGTCGGCAATCAGCTCTGGCCTATAAAATTAATGGCGCTAGAATCGGCGCCATTCTTTTACCGCCGCCCTGATACGAGCCTGTCCATGAGCTTTGATTTCGACACGATCCACCCACGCTTCGATACCGGCAGTACCAAGTGGAGCCGTTACCCGCAAGACGTCCTGCCGATGTGGATCGCCGACATGGACATCGCCGCGCCGCCCGCCATCTTGCAAGCCCTGCACGCGCGCCTCGACCAGCAGATTCTCGGCTACAGCGTGGCCGGCCCGGACGTGCGCGACGCTATCGTTTCCGACTTGTGGGCCAAGTACGCCTGGCGCGTGCAGCCTGAAGAACTGCTGTTTCTGCCCGGCGTCGAGCCTGGCTTCAATATGGCCTTGCACGCCTTCGTCCAGCCCGGCCAGGCGGTGGTACTGCAAACCCCCAACTATCGGCCGATTCGCCTGGCGCCCGGCAACTGGAAGCTGCCACGCATCGAAGTGCCGTTCCAATTGATCGATGGCGAATACCGCACACCGCTGCCGGCCATGCGCCAAGCCTTGAGCGGGGCCGGGGCGCTGTTGCTGAGCAACCCGCACAACCCCATCGGCAAGGTGTTTGCCCGTGAAGAGTTGCTGGCGGTGGCCAATGCCTGCCTGGACACCGGCGCATTGATCATCAGCGACGAAATCCACGCAGAGCTGTGCTTCGACGGCCGTCGCCACATCCCCACCGCCAGCCTCAGCCCCGAGATCGCCCAGCGCACCATCACCCTGATGTCAGCGAGCAAGGCGTATAACGTGGCCGGCCTGAAGACCTGCTTCGCCGTGGTCCAGAACGCCGAGGTGCGCGAGCGTTTCAATCAGGCGCGCTGCGGCATGGTCGACAGCGTCAGCCCACTGGGCCTGGAAGCCACCCGCGCCGCCTACAGCGAATGCACCGACTGGCTCAGCGCGCTGGTGCAGTACCTGCAAGCCAACCGCGACTACCTGCTCGACGCGGTAAAAACCCGCCTGCCCGGCGTGGTGATGCATGCGCCACAGGGTACCTTCCTGGCGTGGCTTGATTGCAGCGCCCTGGGCCTGGAGGACCCGCAGCAGTTCTTCCTGGAACAGGCCAGGGTCGGCCTGAGTGCTGGGATTGAGTTTGGCGATGACAGCCAACAGTTCGTACGCCTGAACTTCGGTTGCCCACGGGCGATGCTTGAGGAAGGTATACAGCGCATGGAAAGTGCCTTGCGCCAGCGCTGAGTTGCCCAGCGAAGCATTGGTGGGAGGGGTAAGCAATCCCCACCCACATTATCCATTCACAGCTTGGCGATGGACACTTCCGTCGACTTCACAAAGGCAATCACTTCACTGCCCACCTTCAATTCCAGGTCACGTACAGAGCGCGTGGTAATCACCGAAGTAACAATGCCCGAGGCGGTCTGCACGTCGATTTCCGACACCACTTCCCCCAGCAGAATCTCCTTGATCACGCCTTTGAATTGGTTGCGCACGTTGATCGCTTTGATGGTCATGTCGGCTTTCCTTTTGGCTGTTGGGTCAATCCGCACGAATGCGCAGGCCCTCAAAATGCGCTGCCCGATAGAATATTAAAAGGAATAAATATCTATTTATTTATTCGATAAAGACATATGCAGAGTGATGTTTCATGACCCGCCCACGGCTGAATTTGTGTATGGCAGCGACCTATGACCGCACATCTTGTGCGTTGACCAACTTTGTTACACCCCATATAGTGTGCCCACAAACAGATCAGACCACTACATAGTGTGCAGCATCGGTATTTACCGACCACACTACGCGCAGTATTTCAATGCCTTGTAGCCTGCAAAAACATTTATTTTTCGAGTACCAGGAAGGAGTATTTCCATGCTGAGTTGGGATGAAGTCGACAACGAAGACACCGGTGCAGCGGTGATCAAAGGCGCCAACGCCGGCCACGCCACCGAAGCCAACATGGACCGCCTCGACGGTGCCGGCGCCGCTGCCGCCGTGGAAGCCCGCGCCGTCACCGCCAACGACTCCGCCGCCATCGTGCGCGCCAAGGCCGCCCTGGACAAACTCGACGTCGCCGAAGGCCTCGCCGAGCTGGAAGGCGCCTCCGCCCGCGTCGCCGTTGACGAAAAGCGCATGATCAACTGCCGCGCCGACCTCAACCAACTTGTGCCCTTCAAGTACGATTGGGCCTGGCAGAAGTACCTCGACGGCTGCGCCAACCACTGGATGCCGCAAGAGGTCAACATGACCGCCGACATCGC
>NZ_QODJ01000008.1:0-147434 GCF_009935965.1 Pseudomonas sp. L13 | reverse complement strand
CAACCGGGTACCATTGTTTGAAAAGCGGGTTGACAGTGGGGGCGAGTCCATACATAGGAGCGAGCTTGCTCGCGAAGGACTCCAACGCTAACGCGGGCATCCTGAATGAACGCGTTGCCCTTGAGTACTTCGCGAGCAAGCTCGTTCCTACAGGGGCAACGCCGTTCCCAGGATTGTTGCAAAAATAAGTTAAATAAATGCCCTGCATGGCCGATACCCCCTGAAAGCCTTGCGGATTGAACAATCATGCGTAATAACCAACCCGTTACCCAGCGCGAACGTACCTTCCCCGCTCAGCAACGGTTGATCTCCACCACAGATGCCAAGGGTGTGATTACCTACTGCAACGACGCCTTTGTCGAAATCAGTGGGTTCACCCGTGAAGAACTGATCCGCGCCCCACACAACCTGGTGCGTCACCCGGATGTGCCGCCGGCCGTGTTCGCGCATATGTGGTCCACGCTCAAACAAGGCTTGCCATGGATGGGCATTGTCAAGAATCGCTGCAAGACCGGTGACCACTATTGGGTTAACGCCTATGTGACGCCGGTCTTCGACGGCAATCAGGTGGTCGGCTACGAATCGGTGCGCATCAAGCCCACCGCCGAGCAGATCCGCCGGGCCGAGGCGCTCTATCAACGCATCAACCAGGGCAAGTCGGCCGTTCCCCAGCGGGACAAGTGGCTGCCGGTGCTGCAGGACTGGCTGCCGTTTATCCTGGTCAGCCAGCTGAGCTTCATGATCGGCGCCACCCTCACCTCCCAATGGGGCTTTGCCCTGGCAGCGGCGCTGTCGGTGCCGTTGGGCCTGCTGGGCCTGAGCTGGCAGCAGCGCGGCCTCAAGCGTTTGCTGCGCCTGGCCGAACAGACCACGTCCGACCCGTTGATCGCGCAGATGTACACCGACAGCCGTGGCGCACAAGCGCGCCTGGAAATGTCGATCCTCAGCCAGGAAGCGCGTCTGAAGACCTGTCTTACCCGCCTGCAAGACACCGCCGAGCACCTCAACGACCAGGCCGCGCAGTCCAACACCCTGGCGCACAACAGCTCAAGCGGCCTGGAACGCCAGCGCGTGGAAACCGAACAGGTGGCCACTGCGGTGAACCAGATGGCGGCGACCACCCAAGAAGTGGCCAGCCACGTGCAGCGCACCGCCGACGCCACCCAGGAAGCCAACCGCCTGACCGGGCGCGGCCGCGATATCGCTGGGGAAACCCGCGAGGCGATTCAGCGTCTTTCGGCAGCCGTTGGGGAGACTGGCGTGACCGTCACGCAACTGGCCAAGGACAGCGATGAAATCGGCGGCGTAGTCGATGTGATCAAAGGCATCGCCGACCAGACCAACCTGCTGGCCCTTAACGCCGCCATCGAAGCCGCGCGGGCCGGTGAGATGGGCCGTGGCTTCGCGGTGGTAGCCGATGAAGTGCGCCAACTGGCACAGCGTACGGCTGAATCCACCGGGCAGATCCATACCCTGATCGCCAAGCTGCAGCAAACCGCCAGCGCGGCCGTGCAAACCATGGACGCCGGGCACCGCCAGGCTGAAGAAGGTGTAGCGCGGGTGATGGAAGCGGACCAGGCCTTGGTGGGCATCAGTGAGGCGGTGGCCAATATCACCGACATGACCACCCAGATTGCCGCGGCTACCGAAGAGCAAAGTGCGGTGGCCGAGGAGATCAGCCGCAACATCAGCACCATTGCGCTGTTGGCGGACCAGACCTCGGAGCAGGCGATGAACTCGGCGCAGTTGAGTGAAGAGCTGACTCATACCGCCAATACCCAGTACTCGCTGGTGGAGCGTTTTAACCGATAAACCGCTATCGCAGGCAAGCCAGCTCCCACACTGGACGGTATTTCCAATGTGGGAGGGGGCTTGCCCCCGATAGGGCCCTAACAGGCACTGAGAAACTCAGCCACCTGCACCGCCGCCGCCTCCAGATGCTGCTCATGGCTGAACCCCGAAGCCTTCAACGGCTTCAAGTCATGATCCCCCGCCACCAGCCACATCACCTCGATACGCTCTGACAAGTCATAACCTTCCACCGCCGCCCGATTGCCCAAGGCATCACGCTCGCCCTGCACAATCAACGTTGGCGTCTTCAATCCGGCCAAATGCTCCACCCGGGGTTTCTCCGGCTTACCCACCGCATAAAACGGATACCCCAGGCACACCAACCCATCGGCGCCCAGTTCATCCGCCAACAAACTGGCCATGCGCCCACCCATGGACTTGCCGCCAATCGCCAGTTTCCCAGCGACATGACGTCGCACCTGGGCATACACCTCACGCCACGCCTCCAGCAGTTTCGGCGCCGGATTCGGCGGGCGCTTACCGCCGTCCACACGGCGCTGGGCCATGTACGGAAACTCGAAGCGCAACACGTTCACGCCATGCGCGGCAAGGCGTGCAGCCATGTCGTTCATGAATGCCGAGTCCATCGGTGCGCCGGCGCCATGGGCCAGGATCAGCGTGACCGGCTCACCCGCAGTCGTGCCCGTGGCGACATCCCACAACCAGCCATGTTCCCGTACACACTGCGCCCATTGATCCCCGTCAATACTGGCCTTGTGCTCTTTGCCCATGCTTGCCTCGCTTTTTAGTCTGCCTATAACTCCAGCCCAAGTGCCGCACTTGCTTGGGTTGAACCGTGGATGGGGAACCATGAACACTACTTTAAGTACCGCCTATAACTACAAGGTGGTCCGCCAATTCGCCATTATGACGGTGGTGTGGGGCATCGTCGGCATGGGGCTCGGGGTTTTTCTCGCCGCCCAATTGGTTTGGCCTGCGCTCAACTTCGATTTGCCTTGGACCAGCTTCGGCCGCCTGCGCCCTTTGCACACCAACGCGGTGATCTTCGCGTTCGGTGGCTGTGCGCTGTTCGCCAGCTCCTTTTACTCGGTGCAACGCACCTGCCAGACGCAGCTGTTCGCGCCGAAAGTCGCCGCGTTCTGCTTCTGGGGCTGGCAGCTTGTGATCCTGCTGGCCGCGATCAGCCTGCCACTGGGCTACACCAGCTCCAAGGAATACGCCGAGCTGGAATGGCCGATCGACATCCTGATCACCATTGTCTGGGTCGCCTACGCCATCGTGTTCTTCGGCACGATCATGAAACGCAAGACCAAGCACATCTATGTGGGCAACTGGTTCTTCGGTGCGTTCATCATCACCGTGGCCATTTTGCATATCGTCAATAACCTGGAAATCCCGGTCAGCCTGACCAAGTCCTACTCGCTGTACGGCGGTGCGACGGATGCCATGGTGCAGTGGTGGTATGGGCATAACGCAGTAGGCTTTTTCCTCACTGCGGGCTTCCTCGGCATGATGTACTACTTCGTGCCCAAGCAGGCCGAACGCCCGGTGTATTCGTATCGCTTGTCCATCGTGCACTTCTGGGCGCTGATCACCCTGTACATCTGGGCCGGCCCGCACCACTTGCACTACACCGCCCTGCCGGACTGGGCACAGTCCCTGGGCATGGTGATGTCGCTGGTGCTGCTGGCACCGAGCTGGGGCGGCATGATCAACGGCATGATGACCCTCTCGGGTGCCTGGCATAAGCTGCGCAGCGACCCGATCCTGCGCTTTTTGGTGGTCTCCCTGGCGTTCTACGGCATGTCGACCTTCGAAGGCCCGATGATGGCGATCAAGACCGTCAACGCCCTCTCCCACTACACCGACTGGACCATCGGCCACGTACACGCCGGCGCGCTGGGCTGGGTGGCGATGATCTCCATCGGCGCGCTGTATCACATGATCCCGAAAATCTTCGGTCGCGAGCAGATGTACAGCCTCGGCCTGATCAATGCGCACTTCTGGCTGGCTACCATCGGCACCGTGCTCTACATCGCCTCGATGTGGGTCAACGGCATCGCCCAGGGCCTGATGTGGCGTGCGGTCAACGAAGACGGCACCCTCACCTACTCCTTCGTCGAAACCCTGGTGGCCAGCCACCCAGGCTTCATCGTGCGTCTGGTGGGCGGTGCGATCTTCCTCAGCGGCATGTTCCTGATGGCTTACAACACATGGCGCACCGTGCGTTCGGCGCAACCTGCCGAAGTCACCGCTGCCGCGCAGATGGCCTGAGGAGTCGATGATGAAACACGAAACGATTGAAAAGAACGTCGGCCTGTTGATGCTGCTGATGGTGCTCGCCGTGAGCATCGGTGGCCTGACCCAGATCGTCCCGTTGTTCTTCCAGGACGTGACCAACAAGCCGGTCGAAGGCATGAAGCCCTACACCGCGCTGCAACTGGAAGGCCGCGACATTTACATCCGCGAAGGCTGCGTACAGTGCCACTCGCAGATGATCCGCCCGTTCCGCGCCGAGACCGAGCGCTACGGCCACTACTCGGTAGCCGGCGAAAGCGTATGGGACCACCCGTTCCTGTGGGGTTCCAAGCGTACCGGGCCGGACCTGGCCCGCGTCGGCGCACGCTACTCGGACGACTGGCACCGCGCGCACTTGTACAACCCGCGCAACGTGGTGCCGGAGTCGAAAATGCCGGCCTACCCCTGGCTGGTCACCGCCGCCGTCGACAGCAGCCACACCGAGACCAAGCTGAAGGTGATGCGCACCCTCGGCGTGCCATACACCGACGACGACATCAATGGCGCGGTCGCCAGCCTCAAGGGCAAGACCGAGATGGACGCGCTGGTTTCCTACCTGCAAGTGCTCGGCACTGCCATCAAGAGCAAGAGGTGAGCCATGGGATTTGAATTCGATGCGGGCACCATCCGCGGCCTGGGCACGTTGGTGGTCGCCATCGCCTTTATCGGCCTGTCGCTGTGGGTGTTCAACAACCGCCGCAATGCGGAATTCGAGCAGGCCCGCCTGCTGCCGTTTGCCGATGAACCTTCCCCACCCGACGCTCAAGCAGAGCCAGCCACAAGGAGCACTCGGCCATGACTACGTTCTGGAGTACATGGATCTGCGTATTGACCCTGGGCAGCCTGATCGGGCTGACCTGGCTGTTGGTCGGCACCCGCAAGGGCGAGACTAAGGGCAGCGTCGACCAGACCATGGGCCACGCCTTCGACGGTATCGAGGAATACGACAACCCGCTGCCCCAGTGGTGGTTCATGTTGTTCGCCGGCACCCTGGTGTTTGCCGTCGGCTACCTGATCCTCTACCCGGGCCTGGGCAACTGGAAAGGCGTACTACCGGGCTATGAAGACGGCTGGACCCAGACCAAGGAATGGGACAAGGAAATGGCCAAGGCCGACGCCAGGTTCGGGCCGATCTTCGCCAAGTTCGCGGCCATGCCGGTGGAAGAAGTCGCCAAGGACCCGCAAGCGTTGAAAATGGGCGGGCGCCTGTTCGCCTCCAACTGTGCGGTGTGCCACGGCTCGGACGCCAAGGGCGCCTATGGCTTCCCGAATCTGGCCGACAACAACTGGCGCTGGGGCGGTTCGGCTGAGGCCATCAAGGCCACCATCCTGAACGGTCGCCACGCGGCGATGCCGGCCTGGGGTGAAGTGCTGGGCGAAGACGGGGTGAAGAACGTCGCCGCTTACGTGCGCCACGACCTGGCCAAGCTGCCGTTGCCTGCTGACAGCACCGCAGACCTGGCAGCAGGGCAAGCCGCGTTCAACACCACCTGCGTCGCCTGCCACGGCCCGCAAGGCCACGGTGTGGAAGCCATGGGCGCGCCCAACCTGACCGAGCCAGCAGGCTTTATCTACGGCACCAGCCTGGCGCAGTTGCAGCAGACCATCCGCCATGGCCGCCAGGGCCAGATGCCGGCCCAGGACGTGCTGCAAGGCAATGACAAGGTGCACCTGCTGGCAGCTTACGTGTACAGCCTGTCCCACAACGCTGAAGGTGCAACGCCAGACAGCGCGACCGAGTAACCGCTGCCCCGACCCGGGGCGGCAACCCGTTTCACTGTAGGAGCGAGCTTGCTCGCGAAGCACCTGAGGGCACCACGCTTATCCAGCATAAACGCGGCGCTCTGGAGTTCTTCGCGAGCAAGCTCGCTCCTACAGGGATGCGGTGTTGTTTTCATTTGCGCGACCAAGTGTCGCACCCCTTCCAAGCCCACCTTTCCCCTCCTCCTATTCGGGTCTACGCTTGTTCCCACAGTGGACCATTCCTGGCCTACGCGACGGTAGCCGTTGCGCCCCTGAAATTTCTTGTCCACTTGATCAGCTTTCTATTTTTGATTTTGTCCCTACGCCAAACATGGAAAGGGCGCAGAATCTGGCGTGGAACGCATTGATCCAGGTCAGCCATTGCGTTGCAATGGCCCCTCGCTTTCTACATACTTGCGACCGATTTTACCTATAAAAAAACCTAAACCGTGGAACCTTAGAATGAGCACAGCAATCAGTCCGACTGCTTATAACTATAAGGTAGTCCGCCAGTTCGCCATCATGACGGTGGTCTGGGGGATCCTTGGCATGGGGCTCGGGGTGTTCATCGCCTCGCAACTGGTTTGGCCGCAATTGAATTTCGACCTGCCCTGGACGACCTTCGGCCGCCTGCGCCCGCTGCACACCAACCTGGTGATCTTCGCCTTCGGCGGATGTGCACTGTTTGCCACCTCCTACTATGTCGTGCAGCGCACCTGCCAGACGCGACTGATCTCCGATGGCCTTGCCGCCTTCACCTTCTGGGGCTGGCAGGCGGTCATCGTCGGCGCCATCATCAGCCTGCCCCTGGGCTACACCACCACCAAGGAATACGCCGAGCTGGAATGGCCGATCGCCATTTTGCTTGCAATCGTGTGGGTGACCTACGGCCTGGTGTTCTTCGGCACCATCGTCAAGCGCAAGACCAAGCACATCTACGTGGGCAACTGGTTCTACGGCGCCTTTATCGTGGTCACGGCGATGTTGCACATCGTCAACCACGCCTCCCTGCCGGTGAACCTGTTCAAGTCCTATTCGGCCTATTCCGGCGCAACGGACGCGATGATCCAGTGGTGGTACGGCCACAACGCCGTAGGCTTCTTCCTCACCACCGGTTTCCTGGGGATGATGTACTACTTCGTGCCCAAGCAGGCCGAGCGTCCGATCTACTCGTATCGCCTGTCCATCGTGCACTTCTGGGCGCTGATCACCCTGTACATCTGGGCCGGCCCTCACCACTTGCACTACACCGCTTTGCCGGATTGGGCACAGTCTCTGGGCATGGCGATGTCGATCATCCTGCTGGCACCAAGCTGGGGCGGCATGATCAACGGCATGATGACCCTCTCGGGCGCCTGGCATAAGCTGCGCACCGACCCGATCCTGCGGTTTTTGGTGGTGTCCCTGGCGTTCTACGGCATGTCGACCTTCGAAGGGCCGATGATGGCGATCAAGACCGTCAACTCGCTGTCCCACTACACCGACTGGACCATCGGCCACGTACACGCCGGGGCGCTGGGCTGGGTCGCGATGATCTCCATCGGCGCGCTGTACCACATGATCCCCAAACTGTTCGGCCGCGTGCAGATGCACAGCGTCGGGCTGATCAATGCGCACTTCTGGCTGGCCACTATCGGCACCGTGCTCTACATCGCCTCGATGTGGGTCAACGGCATCACCCAGGGCTTGATGTGGCGTGCGATCAACGATGACGGCACCCTCACCTACTCCTTCGTCGAAGCGCTGCAAGCCAGCCACCCGGGCTTTATCGTACGTGCCCTGGGCGGTGCGTTCTTTGCCAGCGGCATGCTGTTGATGGCCTACAACGTCTGGCGCACCGTGCGTGCCAGCGACCCTGTTGAAGCCGAAGCCGCCACCAAGATCGCCGTTGTGGGAGCTCACTGATGAAGCATGAAGTAGTCGAGAAGAACATCGGCCTGCTGGCCTTCTTCATGGTTATCGCCGTGAGCATCGGCGGCCTGACCCAAATCGTCCCGCTGTTTTTCCAGGACGTGACCAACAAGCCGGTCGAAGGCATGAAGCCACGCACCGCCCTTGAACTGGAAGGCCGCGACGTCTACATCGCCAACGGTTGCGTGGGCTGCCACTCGCAGATGATCCGCCCCTTCCGCGCCGAAACCGAACGCTACGGCCACTACTCGGTCGCCGGTGAAAGCGTGTGGGACCACCCGTTCCTGTGGGGTTCCAAGCGTACCGGCCCGGACCTGGCCCGTGTGGGCGGGCGTTACTCCGATGACTGGCAGCGTGCGCACCTGTACAACCCGCGCAACGTTGTGCCGGAGTCGAAAATGCCGGCGTACCCGTTCCTCGTGGAAAACAAGCTCGACGGCAAGGACACCGCGAAGAAGATGGAAGTCTTGCGCACCCTGGGCGTGCCGTACACCGACGAAGACATCGCCGGTGCGGCCGCCGCCGTGAAGGGCAAGACCGAAATGGACGCATTGGTGGCCTACCTGCAAGGCCTTGGCACCATCATCAAAAGCAAACGGTGACCTTCATGGATATCGGGATGATTCGTGGCCTGGGCACCGTTGTGGTGATGGTGGCCTTTATCGGCCTGGCGTTGTGGGTGTTCAGCCCACGGCGCAAGTCGGAGTTTGACGACGCGACCCTGTTGCCCTTCGCAGATGACCCCGAGGCCATCAAGCACGTCGAGCAAGCTTCTAGGAGTAACAAAGAATGACTACGTTCTGGAGTCTGTACGTCACAGTCCTCAGTCTGGGTACCATCTTCGCCCTGACCTGGCTGCTGCTGTCGACCCGCAAGGGCCAGCGCACCGAGCAGACGGACGAGACCGTCGGCCACTCGTTCGACGGCATCGAGGAGTACGACAACCCGCTGCCCAAGTGGTGGTTCATGCTGTTTGTCGGCACCATCGTCTTCGCCCTTGGTTACCTGGTGCTCTACCCAGGCCTGGGCAACTGGAAGGGCCTGCTGCCAGGCTACAACTACCTCGACAACGACAAGCAAACCCCCTTCGCCAACGGCCAGACCGGCTGGACCGGCGTGCACGAATGGGAAAAGGAAATGGCCAGGTCGGAAGCCAAGTTCGGGCCGATCTTCGCCAAGTTCGCGTCGATGCCGATTGAAGAAGTCGCCAAGGACCCACAAGCCTTGAAGATGGGCGGCCGCCTGTTTGCCTCCAACTGCTCGGTGTGCCATGGCTCCGACGCCAAGGGCGCCTACGGCTTCCCCAACCTGACCGACGCCGACTGGCGCTGGGGTGGCGAACCCAACACCATCAAGGAAACCATCATGAAGGGCCGGCACGCGGTGATGCCAGGCTGGGCTGAAGTCATCGGCGAGCAGGGCGTAGCCGACGTAGCAGCCTTTGTGGTGACCAACCTCGACGGCCGCAAACTGCCGGAAGGCGCCAAGGCCGATGTGGCCAACGGTGAGAAACTCTTCGCCGCCAACTGCGTGGCCTGCCACGGCCCGGCCGGTAAAGGCACCCCAGCCATGGGCGCGCCCGACCTGACGCATCCGGGTGCGTTCATCTACGGTTCAAGCTTCGCGCAACTGCAGCAGACCATCCGTTATGGCCGCCAGGGCCAGATGCCGGCGCAGGAGCAGTTGCAGGGCAATGACAAGGTGCATTTGCTTGCGGCGTATGTGTATAGCTTGTCTCATGGGGATAAGAAGGCTGAGGAGCAGTAAGACCTCTGAATCAATAATGGAGCCCCGCGCAGCGAATGCTGGCGGGGCTTTTTTGTTCTAGCTCCGAACCTTTCAAAGCCAAATCTACCGTTCGTAGCCTCAACCTTGCCGCGCGCACTCGCCAGGTAGTAACGTAACTACATTCAGCCCAGCGAAGGGGGACCTACCCCATGACCATCACGACCATTTCCAGCCGCGAATTCAACCAAGACACAAGTGGTGCCAAAAAAGCCGCCCGTAAAGGGCCGGTTTTTATCACTGATCGCGGCAAGCCTGCCCATGTACTGCTAAGCATTGAGGACTACCAGAAGCTGACAGGTCTGAATGCCGACATCGTTGACCTGTTGGTGATGCCGGAAGCGGCCGATATCGACTTCGAAACCGAACGTGCCGTGATCATTCATCGACCCGTGGACTTTTCTTGATGTATCTACTCGACACGAATGTGATCTCTGAACTGCGTAAACCTCAGGCTGATGCAAATGTCGTGGCATGGGCAAAAAGTGTGGTAGCCCCACGTATGTTTATTTCGGCGATCACGCTGAAGGAATTGGAAACCGGAGTCCTGCGCATTGAGCGGCGAGACCCGGCGCAGGGGAAAGTGTTGAGAGCCTGGCTCAAGCGTCATGTGATGCCCGCCTTTGATGCCAGAATCCTGCCCGTCGATGCAGCAGTCGCGTTGCGTTGCGCGCACTTGCATGTACCCGACCGAGCCAACGAAAGCGATTCATTGATTGCCGCGACCGCGCTGGTTCATGGGCTTACCGTCGTCACGCGTAACATCAGCGACTTCAAATCCAGCGGCGTTGCACTGATCAATCCATGGGACGAATGACCGGCTTACCGATAAAAACCGTCCATACTTGCCAAGTCAATTGATCCAGGTCACGTACACCATCAATTGATTTCCCCCAACGCGACCAAAGGTCGCACCCTTTGCGCACCATCGGGGGCGTATCATTAGGCCACTGCAACACCCTTAATTTGACCCCGGTTGGCACGTACTGGCCGAGGCAAATCTCCACCGCCGTGGGATGCAATGATGAGCGACCAGATACCGGTACATGACGTTACCCCGCCTGCCAAGACCGTCGACCTCTACGCTTCGCGTGAGAAGATTTATACCCGCGCCTTCACCGGTTTATTCCGCAACCTGCGCATGCTCGGTGGTGCCGCTCTGTTCCTGCTCTACTTCGGCACCGTGTGGCTGAACTGGGGCGGTCACCAGGCGGTATGGTGGAACCTGCCGGAGCGTAAGTTCTTTATTTTCGGTGCAACGTTCTGGCCCCAGGATTTCATCCTGCTGTCGGGCATTCTCATTGTGGCGGCATTTGGCCTGTTCTTTATCACCGTGTACGCCGGGCGCGTGTGGTGCGGCTATACCTGCCCGCAAAGCGTGTGGACCTGGATCTTCATGTGGTGTGAAAAGGTCACCGAAGGCGACCGCAACCAGCGCATCAAGCTCGACAAGGCGCCGATGAGCGCCAACAAGTTCCTGCGCAAGTTCAGCAAGCACAGCCTGTGGCTGCTGATCGGCTTTGCCACCGGCATCACCTTCGTCGGCTACTTCTCGCCGATCCGCGAACTGGTATTCGATTTCTTCACTGGCCAGGCCGATGGCTGGTCGTATTTCTGGGTGGGTTTCTTCACCCTCGCCACCTACGGCAACGCAGGCTGGCTGCGCGAGCAGGTGTGTATCTACATGTGCCCCTATGCACGCTTCCAGAGCGTGATGTTCGACAAGGACACCTTGATCGTGTCCTACGACCCGCGCCGTGGCGAAGTGCGTGGGCCACGTAAAAAGGGTACCGACTACAAGGCCCAAGGCCTGGGCGATTGCATCGACTGCACGATGTGCGTGCAGGTGTGCCCTACCGGTATCGATATCCGCGACGGGCTGCAAATCGAATGCATCGGCTGCGCCGCCTGTATCGATGCCTGCGACAACATCATGGACAAGATGGAGTACCCACGCGGCCTGATCAGCTACACCACCGAACACAACCTGTCGGGGCAGAAAACCCATAAGCTGCGCCCGCGCCTGATCGGTTACGCCCTGGTGTTGCTGGCGATGATCAGCCTGTTGGTGGCCGCCTTCTTCATGCGCTCGCTGGTGGGTTTCGACGTCAGCAAGGACCGCGTGCTGTATCGCGAGAACGCCGAAGGACGCATCGAAAACGTCTACAGCCTGAAGATCATGAACAAAGACCAGCGCGACCACACCTACGTGCTCGACGCCGCTGGCCTACCCGACCTCAAACTGCAAGGCCGGCGCGAAATCAAAGTGGCCGCCGGCGATATCGTCAGCATGCCAGTGGAGTTGTCGAGTGCGCCGGAGCAGTTGCCGTCGAGCACCAACGAGGTGACCTTCATCCTCGAAGACGCCGATGACACCAGCGTCCATATTGAAGCCAAGAGCCGATTCATCGGCCCACAAGTCCGTTAACAGGGAACATACGCATGCCCGCAACTACTGCCGCCAGCCCTTGGTACAAGCACCTCTGGCCCTGGATCATCATCGCGATTCTGGCCTGTTCGGTGACCCTGACCTTGTCCATGGTGACCATCGCAGTTAACAACCCGGACAACCTGGTCAACGACAACTACTACGAGGCCGGCAAGGGCATCAACCGTTCCCTGGACCGCGAGCGCCTGGCCCAGACCCTGCAACTGCGCGGCAAGCTGCACCTGGATGAACTGACCGGCGAGGTCGAGCTGCAACTGACTGGCTACAGCAATCCAAATACCCTGGAGCTGAACCTGATCTCCCCGACCCAGCCAGAGAAGGATCGCAAGATCAACCTCACCCGCAGCGACAGCGAGCCCGGCCGCTACATCGGCCAGGTCACCGACAAGGTCGAAGGTCGCCGTTTCGTGGAACTGCTTGGCGTGGAAGGCGGCAACACCTGGCGCCTGTTCGAAGAAGAAGAGGTCAGCCACGACAAGGACTTGCTGCTGGGTGACGAACCGTTGCAGGGCGCTGAAGACCTGAAAAAATAAACAGCCTGCGCTCCGCGCTTCGCGAGCAAGCCCGCTCGATACCCTGTGGGAGCGGGCTTGCCCGCGAAGAGGCCCTCCCAGCCACCAAAGACCTCGAACCATGACCACCCCCTGCTACCACTGCGCCCTACCCGTCCCCTCCGGCAGCCGGTTCACCGCCCAGATCCTGGGCGAGCGCCGTGAACTCTGCTGCCCGGGCTGCCAGGCCGTGGCCGAGGCGATAGTGGCCGGCGGGCTGGAAAGCTATTACCAACACCGCAGCGAAGCCTCGGCCAACCCCGAGGCGCTGCCCGTGCAGTTGGTGGACGAACTGGCGCTGTACGACCGCGCCGATGTACAAAAACCCTTTGTGCGCCATCAAGGCGACCTGGCCGAAACCACCCTGCTGATGGAAGGCATCAGTTGCGCCGCCTGCGGCTGGTTGATCGAGAAACACCTGCGCAGCCTGCCTGCCGTGGCCGAAGCGCGACTGAACCTCTCCAACCATCGCCTGCACGTGCGCTGGGCCGATGGGCAATTGCCGTTGAGCCAACTGCTCAGCGAGCTGCGCCATATCGGTTACGCCGCCCACCCTTACCAGGCCGACCGCGCCGCCGAACAATTGGCCAGCGAGAATCGCCTGGCCCTGCGACAGCTGGGGGTCGCTGGGCTACTGTGGTTCCAGGCCATGATGGCAACCATGGCCACCTGGCCGGAATTCAATATCGACCTGAGCCCGGAATTGCACGTCATCCTGCGCTGGCTGGCGATGTTTCTGACCACGCCCATCGTGTTCTACAGCTGCGCGCCCTTCTTCAAAGGCGCCCTGCGTGACCTGCGCACACGCCACCTGACCATGGACGTCTCGGTGTCCCTGGCGATTGGCGGCGCGTACCTGGCCGGCATCTGGACCGCGATCACTGGCGTGGGCGAGTTGTATTTCGATGCCGTGGGCATGTTTGCCCTGTTCCTGCTGGCCGGGCGCTACCTTGAGCGCCGCGCCCGGGAACGCACCGCCGCAGCCACCGCCCAACTGGTCAACCTGTTGCCCGCCTCCTGCCTACGACTCAAAGACGATGGCCAGAGCGAGCGCATCCTGCTCAGCGAATTGGCGCTGGGTGATCGGGTGCTGGTGCATCCCGGTTCGGTGCTGCCGGCGGATGGCGTGATTCTCGACGGCCAATCCAGCATCGATGAATCCCTGCTGACCGGCGAGTACCTGCCGCAACCTCGGCGCACGGGTGACAACGTCACGGCCGGCACGCTGAATGTCGAAGGCGCGCTCACCGTCCAAGTGCGCGCCCTGGGGCATGACACGCGCTTGTCCGCCATCGTGCGCCTGCTGGAGCGCGCCCAGGCCGAGAAGCCGCGCCTGGCGCAGATCGCCGACCGCGCTGCGCAGTGGTTCTTGTTGTGCTCGCTGATCGCCGCCGCACTGATCGGCCTGCTGTGGTGGGAGCTGGACCCGTCGCGGGCGTTCTGGATTGTGCTGGCGATGCTGGTGGCGACCTGCCCGTGCGCGCTGTCCCTGGCCACTCCCACCGCCCTCACCGCCGCCACCGGCACCTTGCACAGTCTTGGCCTGTTGCTGACCCGCGGCCATGTGCTCGAGGGCCTGAACCAGATTGATACGGTGATTTTCGACAAGACCGGCACCCTCACCGAAGGGCGCCTGGCGTTGCGCGCCATCCGCCCCCTGGGCACGCTGGACAGCGACCAATGCCTGGGCCTGGCCGCCGCCCTGGAGAACCGCTCCGAACACCCGATTGCCCGTGCCTTCGGCCGTGCGCCGCTGGCCGCCGATGAAGTGTTGAGCACGCCAGGCCTGGGCCTGGAAGGTCGCGTGGGCGAACGTCTGCTGCGCATCGGCCAACCGGGTTTTGTCTGTGAACTCAGCGACTGCGCGATTCCCGCCTCACCGGACGAAGCCGGGCAATGGCTGCTGCTGGGGGACCGCAGCGGAGCGCTGGCCTGGTTCGTACTGGATGACCGTCTGCGCAGCGACGCACCCGCCTTGCTCGCCGCATGCAAGGCGCGGGGCTGGCGCACGCTGCTGCTTTCCGGCGACAGTTCGCCGATGGTGGCCAGTGTCGCCTCTGAGCTGGGTATCGACGAAGCCCACGGCAGCCTGCGCCCTGACGACAAGCTGCAGGTGCTGCAAACCCTGCACAAGGAAGGTCGCAAAGTGCTGATGCTGGGCGATGGGGTCAATGATGTACCGGTGCTGGCCGCCGCTGATATCAGCGTGGCGATGGGCTCGGCCACGGACCTGGCGAAAACCAGCGCCGATGCGGTGCTGTTGTCCAACCGCCTGGATGCGCTGGTACAGGCCTTCAGCCTGGCGCGGCGTACTCGCCGAGTGATCATCGAGAACCTGTTGTGGGCCGGATTGTACAATGGGCTTATGCTGCCGTTTGCCGCCCTGGGTTGGATCACTCCAATCTGGGCGGCGATCGGCATGTCCCTCAGTTCGTTGACCGTGGTGCTCAACGCGTTGCGCCTCACTCGCCTGCCGAGTGCGCAAGCCCCGGGTACCGCCCCAGTAACCCGCCCGCTGCCGGCCTGAGCCGCGCGGGCATGGAGTACAGATGCCAGCTCTCTATGTGATGATTCCGGCGGCACTGCTGTTAGTGGGTGTGGCCATCTACATCTTCTTCTGGGCCGTGGACAGCGGCCAATACGAAGACCTCGATGGCCCGGCCCACAGCGTGCTGTTCGACGACCAGGACCCGAACCACCTGGCCGCCATCGACGAAGCCAACAGGCCCGAGCAAGCGCCCAAAGAGCCCCCTCATGCTTGAGCTGGCGCCCTTGCTGGTCTCGGCGCTGATCCTCGGCCTGCTCGGCGGCGGCCATTGCCTGGGCATGTGCGGCGGCCTGATGGGCGCGCTGACCCTGGCGATCCCCAAGGAACAACGCAGCCGCCGTTTTCGCCTGCTGTTGGCGTACAACCTGGGGCGCATCCTCAGCTATGCCACGGCCGGTTTATTGATCGGCCTGGCCGGCTGGGCGGTGGCCAACAGCCCGGCGGCGATGTTTATGCGTGTGCTGGCCGGGGTGCTGCTGATCTGCATGGGCCTGTACCTGGCCGGCTGGTGGAGCGGCCTCACCCGTATCGAGAGCCTGGGGCGTGGCCTGTGGCGGCATCTGCAGCCGGTGGCCAACCGTTTGCTGCCGGTGTCCAGCCTGCCGCGAGCCTTGCTGCTGGGCGCGCTGTGGGGATGGCTGCCGTGCGGGCTCGTCTACAGCAGCCTGCTATGGGCGGCGAGCCAGGGCAATGCGCTGGACAGTGCCTTGCTGATGCTGGCGTTCGGGCTGGGCACCTGGCCGGTGCTGTTGGCCACCGGGCTGGCCGCCGAACGCGTGACTGCGTTGTTGCGAAAGCGCAGCGTGCGGGTGGCCGGCGGCGTGCTGGTGATGATTTTCGGCCTCTGGACCTTGCCCGGCCCCCATCAGCACTGGCTAATGGGGCATTAACAGGCCCTGTGGCATAGCGCCGCTCCCCGTTGATGCAAATCAAGATGCCCGCACCGCCCTGCCCCTAGACTCGGCCCACTAGCCAATCCGGGGGACCGCCCGCATGCTCGACGCCATTCGTTGGGACACAGATCTGATTCACCGCTACGACTTGGCGGGGCCGCGCTACACGTCCTACCCCACCGCCGTACAATTTGACAGCCAGGTCGGCACCTTCGACCTGCTCCACGCCCTGCGTGACAGCCGCAAGGCCGTGCGGCCACTGTCGCTGTATGTGCATGTGCCTTTCTGCGCCAACATTTGCTACTACTGCGCGTGCAACAAGGTGATCACCAAGGACCGTGGCCGCGCCCAGGCCTACCTGCAGCGCCTGGAGCAGGAAATCCAATTGGTGGCCTGCCACCTCGACCCGCAGCAGCCCGTGGAGCAACTGCATTTGGGCGGCGGTACGCCAACCTTTCTCAGCCACGATGAACTGCGCCAGGTGATGAAATGCCTGCGCCAGCATTTCAATTTGCTGGATGACGATTCGGGCGACTACGGCATCGAAATCGACCCGCGCGAAGCCGACTGGGCCACCATGGGCCTGCTACGCGAACTGGGCTTCAACCGCGTGAGCATTGGGTTGCAAGACCTCGACCCCGAGGTGCAACGGGCGGTCAATCGCCTGCAAAGCCTGGAAGAAACCCGCGCCGTGATCGATGCAGCGCGCACCTTGCAATTTCGCTCGATCAATATCGACCTGATCTACGGCCTGCCCAAGCAATCGCCGTTGAACTTTGCGCGCACCGTGGAAGAAGTCATCCGCCTGCAGCCTGACCGCCTGTCCGTGTTCAATTACGCGCACCTGCCGGAACGCTTCATGCCCCAACGGCGGATCAACACCGACGACCTGCCCTCGCCGGCAGAAAAACTGCTGATGCTGCAAACCACCATCGAACAACTGACCCAGGCCGGTTACCGCTACATCGGCATGGACCACTTTGCGCTGCCGGACGACGAACTGGCGGTGGCCCAGGAAGAAGGCACGCTGCAGCGCAATTTCCAGGGTTACACCACCCACGGGCACTGCGACCTGATTGGGCTGGGGGTGTCGGCGATCAGCCAGATCGGCGACCTGTATTGCCAGAACAGCAGTGACCTGAACCAGTATCAGAATGCCTTGGCGGGCGCGCAACTGGCGACCAGCCGCGGTTTGGTCTGCACCACGGATGATCGCTTGCGCCGGGACGTGATCCAGCAGTTGATCTGCAATTTCAGCCTGGCATTCGAGGGGATCGAACAGGCGTACAACATCGATTTTCGCGGCTATTTCGCCGAGTTATGGCCACAGTTGGAAACAATGGCTGACGATGGCTTGATCGAACTCGACGCCCATGGCATTCGCGTGCTGCCGGCCGGGCGCTTGCTGGTGCGCTCGGTGTGCATGGTGTTCGATGCCTACCTGGAGCACCAGAACAGGCAGCGGTTTTCGCGGGTAATTTGATTACATCGACAGAGAGGCAGCTTTCATCGAGTCCTCGGCACTCATGCCTTTCATCGCCTTGGCCAGCGATGTCTGAGCCGACATCAGGCCAGCCTGCAGCGAGCTGATTTCACTCTGCAGCGCGCTGGTCCTGGCACGCGCCTCTTCAGGGGAAAGATTATTGTCCGCGGCCAACGCCGCCAGTTCGGCCTGTTTTTCGGCGATCTGTTGTTTCAATTGACGGATCATTTTCAATACCTGTTTGACATTGTCCTCCAGGCCACTGTCATCGATATCTGCATTGCTGCTCTGCACAGCCCCTGCGGCTTTGAATGCCGCAGCGGAAATAGTCACCGTCACACCTTCCACGACCTTGGTTTCAGCGGACTTTTCAGGGGCAGGACCTTCGTCCTTGAGCGCAGTAACCGGATTTGCGTCAGGCACAACAGGGACGCGGATAGCCGGGTTGTAGGCAGCTATAACAGACATGATCCAAGCTCCGTCTAAAGGATGTGCTCTCTGTATCGACCTCAAGCAACAAAGCTTTATACCTGTGCAGGTTTTCTGTACACGCTGGCCTCGCTGCCCCCCAGTGCGTTACCCTTACGTCTTATGTGTGTTTTCCCACAAGGATTTAAGAAATGTCCGAGCCAGTCAAACTGCGCGCTCACAGCCAGGCCCATTGCAAGGATTGCAGCCTGGCACCCCTCTGCCTGCCACTTTCGTTGAATCTGGAAGACATGGATGCGCTGGACGACATCGTCAAACGCGGCCGCCCGCTGAAAAAAGGTGAGTTTCTGTTTCGCCAGGGCGACAAGTTTGATTCCGTCTATGCAGTACGTTCGGGCGCGCTGAAAACCTTCAGCCTCAGCGATGGCGGCGAAGAGCAAATCACCGGTTTCCACCTGCCCAGCGAGTTGGTTGGGCTGTCGGGGATGGACACCGAGATTCACCCGGTGTCGGCCCAGGCCCTGGAAACCACGTCGGTGTGCGAAATCCCTTTCGAGCGCCTGGATGAGTTGGCCCTGCAACTGCCGCAATTGCGCCGCCAGTTGATGCGCGTGATGAGCCGCGAGATTCGTGACGACCAGCAAATGATGCTGCTGCTGTCGAAGAAAACCGCCGACGAGCGCATCGCCACATTCCTGGTCAACCTGTCGGCGCGCTTCCGTGCCCGTGGGTTCTCGGCCAACCAGTTCCGCCTGAGCATGTCGCGCAATGAGATCGGTAATTACCTGGGCCTGGCAGTGGAGACCGTGTCCCGCGTGTTTACCCGTTTCCAGCAGAACCAGTTGATTGCCGCAGAAGGTAAAGAGGTGCATATCCTCGACCCGATCCAGCTGTGTGCATTGGCTGGCGGTTCCCTGGAGGTCTGATCCAGACTGCGGCCGCGCCAATCGGCGAGGCCGCAGGTATACTTCGAGTCCGTTTTCCGCCCAGGACTCCTCGACGATGACCTTTGATTCGTTCGACATCAAATCCCTGATTCGCCCCGTCATCGACTTCCCCAAGCCTGGGGTGATCTTCCGTGACATCACGCCGCTGTTCCAATCGCCCCGCGCCCTGCGCCTGGTGGCCGACAGCTTTGCCCAACGCTATGTCGAAGCCGACTTCACCCATATCGGTGCAATGGATGCCCGTGGCTTCCTGATCGGCTCGATCATCGCCTACCAGCTCAACAAGCCGCTGATCCTGTTTCGCAAGCAAGGCAAGCTGCCGGCAGACGTGCTGGCCGAGGGTTACCAGACCGAGTACGGCGAGGCCTTCCTGGAAGTGCACGCTGACAGCCTGTGCGAAGGTGATTCGGTGCTGATGTTCGATGACCTGATCGCTACCGGCGGCACCCTGATAGCGGCGGCGAACCTGGTGCGGCGCATGGGGGCAAAGATCTTTGAAGCGGCGGCGATTATCGATTTGCCGGAGCTGGGTGGTTCGCAGCGGTTGGCAGACATGGGGATTCCGACGTTTTGTCTGACCCAGTTTGGGCTGACCGAAAGATAAGGGTCGTCAGTACTGCCGCCTTCGCGGGCAAGCCCGGCTCCCACAATGGAATGCATTCCCCTGTGGGAGCCGGGCTTGCCCGCGATGAGGCCCGAAAGTACACCCCGGTTTACAACCCCATTTGCTTACTGATGATTTCATTCATCACTTCACGCGTCCCGCCACCAATCGACAGAATGCGGTTATCGCGATACAGCCGCTCCACCAGGCTGCCACGCATATACCCCTGCCCGCCCAGTATCTGCACCGCGTCATACGTCACCCGATCGGCGGTATCGGTGGCGAGGTTCTTGGCCATGGAAATCTCCTTGATCACGCTCTTGCCGGCGGCCATCTTCGCGGCCTGGCGATAGGTGAACTCGCGGGAAACTTCCACGGCGGTAGCCATTTCCGCCAGGCGATGCTTGAGCACCTGGAATTTGCCGATGGGTTTGCCGAATGCTTCGCGCTGGGCGGCCCACTGGAGGCTTTCTTCCAGGGCCAGTTGCGCGGTCATGTTGGCCATCAGCGCCAAGGCCAGGCGCTCGCTCTGGAAGTTGCCCATGATGCAGGCAAAGCCCATGTTCTCGACGCCGACAAGATTGCCCACGGGCACGCGGCAATCGTCGAAGAACAACTCGGCGGTGTCCGACGCCCACCAGCCCATCTTCTTCAGCGGCTGGCCGACGGTAAAACCCGGGGTGTCTTTTTCGATCAGCAGCAGGCTGATGCCGCCAAAGCCCGGCCCGCCCGTGCGCACGGCCACGGTGTAGAAGTCAGCGCGAATGCCACTGGTGATAAAGGTCTTGGCGCCGCTCACGCGGTAATGCTCGCCCTCACGTACGGCACGGGTTTGCAGGTTGGCTACATCTGAGCCGCCGCTGGGTTCGGTGACCGCCAGGGCGATGATCTTCTCGCCGGCCAGCACCAGGGGCGCTATGCGTTCACGCACGTCGGGCCGGGCCCATTTGACGATGGGCGGCAGGCCGATATCCAGGGAGCCGAGCCCTGCCACCACGCCACCAGAGCCGCAGCGCATCAGCTCTTCGCTGGCGGCGACCTTGGCGAACAGATCGCCTTCGTGGCTGCCCCCCAACGCTTCGGGGTAACCAATCCCCAGGATGCCCGCCGCACCAGCCTTGAGGTAGAGCTCGCGAGGAAAGCTTTGCGCCTCCTCCCACTGCTCGATGCCGGGCAATATCTCACGCTCGACGAAGCGGCGCACGCTGTCGCGGACCAATTGGTGACTGGGATCGAAGTATTCCTGATAGGCAGACATCGGCAAGCTCCATGGCGGGATGGAGCGAACTTACCAAGCGCTTGCTTGGTTATCAAGCCGAATACCTTTTTGCCGTCACACAAAACCAATGTGGGAGCCGGGCTTGCCCGCGATGCCAGCGCCTCGGTCTTTCAGTTACACCGTGGTGATGCTATCGCAGGCAAGCCAGCTCCCACATTGGGACTGCAGTGAGTTTTAGAGGGCGATGGGTTTGCGGCCTGCGAACGAGTGCGCCAAGGTACCGCCATCCACCAGCTCCAGCTCCCCTCCCAACGGCACGCCATGGGCAATCCGCGAGGTGATCAAGCCTTTGTTGGTCAGCAGTTGGGCGATGTAGTGCGCCGTGGCTTCACCTTCCACCGTCGGGTTGGTCGCCAGGATCACTTCAGTGAAGGTGCCCTGCTCTTGGATCCGCGCCACCAATTGTGGAATACCGATGGCTTCCGGCCCCAGGCCATCGAGCGGCGACAGGTGGCCCTTGAGCACAAAGTAACGCCCGCGATAACCGGTCTGCTCAACGGCGTATACATCCATCGGCCCTTCCACCACGCACAGCAACGTGTCGTCGCGACGCGGGTCGGCGCATTGTGGGCAGAGTTCTTCTTCGGTAAGGGTGCGGCACTGGCGGCAGTGGCCCACGCCTTCCATGGCCTGGCTCAGAGCCTGGGCCAGGCGAGTGCCGCCGCTGCGATCACGCTCCAGCAGTTGCAGCGCCATGCGCTGGGCAGTTTTCTGGCCGACACCGGGCAAAGTGCGCAAGGCGTCGATCAGTTGGCGAATCAGGGGGCTGAAGCTCATGGGCGAAGGGTCCGACAAAACAACGAGACGCGGTTTATACCCGCGCCCCGGATTAGCGTCAAATACTCAATCCTGCGCGACGCGCACCACCAACTTGCCGAAGTTGCGCCCTTCGAGCAGGCCGATAAAGGCTTCGGGCGCCTGCTCCAGGCCATCGACCACGTCCTCGCGGAACTTGATCTTGCCCTCGCGCACCCAAGGCGCCATGGCGCTGAGGAACTCCGGCTGGCGGTCGCCATAGTCGTCGAACACGATAAAGCCCTGGATGCGCACCCGCTTGGTCAGCAAGGTGCGTTGCAGCGCCGGCAAACGGTCAGGGCCGCTGGGCGCTTCATGGGCGTTATAGCCGGCGATCAACCCGCACAGCGGCACGCGCGCTTTGGGGTTGAGCAGAGGCAGCACGGCATCGAAGACTTTACCGCCAACGTTTTCGAAGTAAATGTCCACGCCCTTGAAGCAGGCCAGGGCCAGCTCATGGGCGAAATCTTCGCTCTTGTGGTCGATACAGGCGTCAAAGCCCAACTCTTCCACCACATAGCGGCACTTGTCAGCCCCACCGGCAATGCCCACCACGCGCAAGCCCTTGAGCTTGGCCACCTGACCCACCACCGACCCCACCGCGCCCGACGCAGCCGCCACCACCAGGGTTTCCCCGGCCTTGGGTTGGCCGATATCCATCAGGCCCATATAGGCCGTCATGCCCGGCATACCCAGTACGCCCAGGGCCATCGACGGACTCGGCAGGCCCTTGGGCAGCGGGATCAGGTTATGACCTTCGCAAATGCAGTGACTTTGCCAGCCGGTGGCGCCGACCACCAGGTCGCCCACTTCGAATTTCGGGTTGCGCGATTGCTCGACGCGGCTAACCGCTCCGCCGGTCATCACCTCGTCGATTTCCACTGGGGCAGCGTAGGACGGCGCGTCACTCATGCGTCCACGCATGTAGGGGTCCAAAGACAGATACAGGGTCTTGAGCAGCACCTGACCGTCTGCCAGGTCCGGCAGGCTTACACGTTCCAGGCGAAAGTTTTCCGGCGTGGGTGCGCCTTGAGGGCGTGAGACCAGAACGATGCGTTGGTTGAGCGTCAATTCTTGAGGCATCAGCGGGGCTCCTTATATCGGTGAGGGGGTACACGGTATAGGGTGCAGACCATGGATGAAGACTCGGGGTTCGATGTTTCGACCGCGCAAAAAAAATGCCAGGCGCGATGCCTGGCATTTGAGTCTAGCTAAAGCGTGTGTCAGAACGGCAGTTTCATGCCCGGTGGCAGTTGCATGCCCGCGGTCACGCCGGACATTTTGTCCTGGCTGTTGGCTTCGATCTTGCGCACAGCGTCATTGACAGCTGCGGCGAACAGCGCTTCGAGCATTTCCAGGTCATCTTCACCCACGCCCGGCAATACGCTTGGGTCGATGCTGACACGCTTGATGTCGTGACGACCGGTCATCACCACGCTGACCATATCGCCACCGGCTTTACCGGTGACTTCGGCGTTGGCCAGCTCTTCCTGCATCTTGGCCATTTTTTCCTGCATCTGCTGCGCCTGCTTCATCAGGCCGGCCATGCCACCTTTCATCATGGGAATCACCTCAAAAGTACGTGGATCAATGAGTAGCCCGGCGTCATGACGCTTGGGACACCGGGGCTTCGACAGGTTCAATAGTATCGTGGCGGACGACCGCACCGAACTGTTGCATCATTTGTTGGATAAGCGGATCTGCGTGGATCGAATCCTCGGCCTCGCGCTGGCGGTTAAGGCGCCGACGGGTCGCGGCCTGGGCCGGAGTTTCCTGCTCGGGCTTGATCAGTTCGATGGCGATGGTCAGCGTGCGCCCATGGTACTGGTTGAGCGCATCGTTGAGCCGGCGCTGCTGGGTCGCATTGAACAAGGCGCTATGGGCCGGGTCCAGGTGCAGCAGCCAGTGGTCGCCTTCGATGGCAATCAGGGTGCAGTTGGCGGCGATACTGCCGGTCATGCCGGAGATCGGCAATTTCGGAAACAATTCCAGCCATTGCAGGGCCAGGCCGGTAGCCGGGGCCGCGGCAGGTTCTGCCTCGGGCTCGGGCGCAGGTTCGGCGGTGTGCTCGCTGGCCAAGTCGTCCAGGTAGCTGTAGGCCGAATCCATGTCCGGCTCGATGTAGTCTTCGTCCAGCGGCGGTTCGTCGTCCAGGTCAATGCCTGGGGTAGCCGCATCAACCTGGGCAACCGTCGGCTCAGGAACCGGGGCCGATACCCACTCAGGGGCATCCGGCACCACGCTGTCCGGTGTCGGCGCGGGCATCGGCGTCAGCTCGGGTTGCTCGCCGGTGGTTTCCAGCACGGGTTCTACAGCAGGCTGTTGCTCGGGCTCAACTTGCGCTTCGACCGGGTCATTCCAGGGCAAGTCGACCACGGGCGCGGGCTCGACCACCGGCGCTACGGCAACCGGAGCAGGCTCGGGCTCAGGTGCCGGCGCAACCGGCTCCGGCACGGCAACTACTGGCGCAACAACGGCCGCGCCAGCCACGGGTTTGGCGGAATCAACTGTGGCCTGGCTGATCCCCACTGGCTTTAGCGGCTGTCTCGGCGCGTCTGCCGAATCTGCTGGCCGGAACGCCAGCATGCGCAGCAGCACCATTTCAAAGCCACCCCGCGGGTCGGGCGCCAGGGGCAGGTCGCGGCGGCCGATCAGGCCCATCTGGTAGTAGAACTGCACGTCCTCGGCCGGCAAAGCCTGGGCCAGGGCCAATACGCGATCACGGTCGCCGTGGCCGTTGTCCACGCCTTCCGGCAGGGCCTGGGCAATGGCAACGCGGTGCAATACGTTGAGAATTTCAGAGAGTACGCCGTTCCAGTCCGGGCCTTGCTCCGACAGGTGGCGCACCGCTTCGAGCAACGCCTTGGCGTCACCCTCGATCAGCGCGTGCAGCACGTCGAACACCTGGCCGTGGTCCAGGGTACCGAGCATGGCGCGCACGTCGGCGGCCATGACCTTGCCTTCACCGAAGGCGATGGCCTGATCGGTGAGGCTCATGGCATCGCGCATCGAACCGTCGGCGGCGCGGCCCAGCAACCACAGTGCGTCGTCTTCGAAGGGTACGTTCTCGACGCCCAGCACATGGGTCAAATGCTCGACCACACGCTCGGGGGTCATGTTCTTCAGGGAGAACTGCAGGCACCGCGACAAAATCGTTGCCGGAAGTTTCTGCGGGTCGGTGGTGGCCAGGATGAACTTGACGTAGGGCGGCGGCTCTTCCAGGGTTTTCAACAAGGCGTTGAAGGAATGGCTGGACAGCATGTGCACTTCGTCGATCAGGTAGACCTTGAAGCGGCCACGGCTCGGCGCGTACTGCACGTTGTCCAGCAGTTCGCGGGTGTCTTCGACCTTGGTACGGCTCGCGGCGTCGATCTCGATCAGGTCGACGAAACGCCCCTCGTCGATCTCACGGCACACCGAACAGGTGCCACAAGGCGTCGAGGTGATACCGGTTTCACAATTCAGGCACTTGGCGATGATGCGCGCAATCGTGGTCTTGCCCACCCCGCGTGTACCGGTGAACAGGTAGGCGTGGTGCAGCCGTTGGCTGTCCAAGGCATTGATCAGAGCCTTGAGCACATGGGTCTGGCCGACCATTTCGCGGAACGAGCGCGGGCGCCATTTACGTGCAAGAACCTGATAACTCATCGAAAACCGTCGCAACTGGGAAGCGGAAGCCGGTAATGCTAGCGGAGCAGGGGGGAAATTGCATCCGGCACGCTCGTCTAATCTGACGAAGCCTGTTCAATTGGCCTCCCAGAGGGCACCGGCGGGCGTTCTGCCAGCACGCCTGAACACCACCGCCTTTCCAGGCTGATAGCGGCGACGCTGGCCAGCACGATCACCGCGCCCAGCATCACCTGCAGGGCAACGTGCTCGCCAAGCAGTATGGCGGCCATCAGCATCGCAACCGGTGGAATCAGGTACATCGCCACTGACGCGCGACTGACCTCGACGTGCTTCAGCACGTAACCCCAGGCCAGATAAGCCAAGGCGCTGGGGAAGATGCCCAGCACCAGCACGGCGAGATTCTCCGCCATCGGTGCCTGCACGACGGCAGCAGGCAGGCCCGGCAGGTGCACGCACAGCATCAGGGTACCGGACCACACCATGTAGCAGGCCATCGTCAACGGGCTGTAGCGCTGGGCATGATGCCGCTGGATGGCGAAGTACACACTCCATGAGCAGGCCGCCAGCAAGATCAGCAAACCTCGCGGGTTGAGCTCGCCCATGCCCTGGTCGCCCCAGATCACCACCAGTACGCCGGCCAACCCCAACAGCACGCAGCCCCACCGCCAGGCGCTGACCCGCTCCTTCAAGCAGAAAAACGCGATCAATACACTGAACAACGGCGCCGACTGTGCCAACACACTCGACGCTGCCGCCGTCACCCATTGCTGCCCATAGTTGAGACTGGTGTGGTGCAGGAACACCCCGAAAAAACCCAGCACCAGCAGCCACGGCAGGTCGCGTAACAGTGGCCGTCCAATTCCCACCACCCAGGCTACGCCGCCCATGAATACAGAGGCGATCAAAAACCGCAGCAGCGCCAATTGACCTGGGCTGTAGCTGTGCAGCCCCATGTGTACGCCGATGGGGGAATACGCCCAACAGAGGATGACGCTGGCAATGACTAGCGTAAGCTTCAGAGGTGACGGAGTATTCATCGACAGCATCCACGCAAAAGGAATGCTGCCAGTCTTGGCCCAGGCAAGGCATAGGACAATTAAGCGTTTCTGACTTCTGAAATCATTGGAACTGAGCAATGGAACTGGCCCAACTGAAAATGGTGCGAGCCGTGGCGCAAACCGGCAGCGTGGCCCAGGCTGCGCTGCAATTGCACTGCGTGCCGTCCAACATCACCACGCGCATCAAGCAGCTGGAAAGCGAGTTGGGCACGCCGCTGTTTATCCGTGCTGGCCGAGGGCTGGCGATCAGCGCAGCGGGAGAGATCTTCCTGGATTACTGCGAACGTATCCTGGCCTTGGTGGATGAATCCAAACGCGCCGTGGATGCCAACGCCATTCCCCGTGGCACCTTGCGCATCGGTGCGGTGGAGTCCAGTGCCAGCGGGCGCTTGCCGCCGCTGCTGGCGGAATACCACCGGCGTTATCCCGATGTCAGCCTGGAACTGGTCACCGGTGCCTGGGCGCAATTGCTGGACGACCTGCAGCACCACCGCCTGGATGTGGCGCTGGTGGCAGCCGGCGGCAAACGCACGAAGCTGGAACAGAGCGTGGTCTACAGCGAACGCCTGGTGCTGATCGCCAGCGCGTGCAGCGCCCCCATCAACAGCGCCGAGGACTTGGCCGGCCGTACATTGCTGGTATGGCCGCCGGGCTGTCCTTATCGCGCCGCCCTGGAAAACTGGCTCAAGCCCCATGACGTCAAGCCAGCGATTGCCAGCTATGCCAGTTGGGGCACGATCATCGGATGCGTCAGTGCGGGGATTGGCGTGGCGTTGGCACCCGAGGGGATCCTGGCGCGCTATGAGCAGGCCAATCAGTTGGCGTCGTATCGCTTTGAAGCGCTGGCGCCCGTGGACAACCTGTTGTTCTGGCACACGGACACCCAGCGGCACCTGGCGCGAGATGCATTTGCCGGGCTACTGCGCGAGACCTTCGGCTGACGTGCCCTAATCCTAATGTAGGAGCGAGCTTGCTCGCGAAAAACTCACAGGCGCCGCGTCTATTCAGAAAGCACGCGTTATCGTTGACGTTTTTCGCGAGCAAGCTCGCTCCTACAATTCAGGGCTTCGGCGCAGCCAACCGTGCGTACTGGCCCTGGCTGATCCAGCCTGTGAACGAACGGTCGTCAGCGTTGATAAATTCCACCTGCGCCCAGCCGTCCTTGAACGCCAGTACGCCCACCACATCATGTTTGACGATGTAGGGACGCTTGGTCACTTTGGCGCCCGGCGTTTTCAGCAGGTAAGCCTTGTCGGCAGACACCGTCACCAAACCGATCCATTGTTTGCTGGCGGTCTGGCTCAGCTCCAGGCCCGTGGCGATTTCCGGCATCAGCACATTGATGCAGCCAGGGTGTTGGCGGCCCTGCGCCACGGTCAGGGTCACCCCGTCGGGCGCCGCGGCCAAACTGCCTGGGTAGGCAGCGTCCCGCCAGGTGGTGAGCGCTTCGGGCTTGCCTTGCAGGTAGAACGTGCAACCACGGGCCACACCCTCGCCCATCGATTCCTGATAGAACCCCTCGACCTGATGCCCAGGCGTCACCGCCAGCATCAGCCCTTCATATTTACCTGAATGCAACGCCGCCGAGCCGGCCAACGCGGGCGCCACGGCGCACCACGACAACACTCCCATCGCCAGATAACGAATCATCTTATTTCTTCCCTTCAAAGGCTTCGTAGGCTTGTTTCATCAGGACGTCATAGTTGCCGTAATCGTCGCCATTATAGTTTCGGGCCATGGCGGTAAAATCCTTGTTTTTCATCGCGCTCAACAAGGCCGAGTTGTGGCTGCAAAGGCTGAGATAGGCCTTGAGTTGATTACCGGCATTGACCTTCAATGACGCCACGAACTCAAACACCGTCTTGAACCCGCACGCCGCAAAATTGAACCCCATGATTTGAAACATGCCCCAGGAGGCCGACATCAAGGCCGCTTCCTGGTCCAGCGCAAAGGCAGTGGCCATGGTCTCCCAGGCCTTGACCTGATCCTTGTTGTTCGTCTGCCATTGCGCGCCGGCTTTTTTCTTGTAGACATACGACAGCAGCGGCTGCGACTGGTCGTAGATGTGCTTGGTGTACTTGCGAAAGTGGTGCCCTTCAAAGGCGATGATCGGCAACTTGGCCGGCCCAAAACCCACCTTCCCGCCCGACTCCACCGTGGCGAACGCCTTGACCACATTCACCGAAATACCGTTGCCCAATTGCTTGGCGGCATTCTGGAAATCCGTATCGCTCAAGGTCGTCCCGCCGTCGCAGGTGGACTGCATCATCAACTGCCGGTTACGCCGCTCGGCCTCGATCACCGCACGCACACGGTCCAGGTACACATTGACCGTGGCCTGTACCGCATCGATGTTGTTATTGCCGAAAATGTTGAGAAACGTCGGAATGCGCGTGTTAGGAAAAGCCCGCACCGGCACCTTCAGCGCCTCTTCGATCAGACTGTTGAACGTGCGCCCGGTGGGGTCGATCACGCCATCGGGATGGGCGTACTTGAGATGGCGAAACTGATACTGGCTGATGCACTGCACCAACTGGCCGTCGCACTTGCCGTTTTCCAGCAAGGCAAACCCCATCTTGGGAATGATCAAATTGAATAGATACTGGATGCACTGAACATCGGCGGGCAAGTTGCGGGCTTTGCCGGGCGTCCCTACCGGAGCACTGATAAGACGAGGCAACCCTTGCAGGCTTTTCATGACAGACATCCTTGTGAGTGAAAGAAGCGATAGCACTTCAATATCAAATCCATGCCCTTGTCATACTCTGAAACAAGTGGCCGGCGCAAGCTAACAAGGCGGTCTGCGGGTTGTCCAGAGGGCGTTATGAAAGTTGTGAAACAGCCGGATTAAATCGCTCAGTAACCGTGGGATTCACGGGTCTTTTGATACTTGTGGTAGTCGAGCCACTCGACCACATCGTAGGGCAGGTACAACTGCACCCTGGCCCGTGAAATCGCGATATACACCGCGCAGAGTCGTTGATCGAATGCATAGGCGTCCTGGAACTTCACATTGGTCAACAGTTCCGGGGTGAGCAGTACCCGGTCGAACTCCATGCCGCCCGCGTCCTGCGCCAGCATCAGCAGGACGCGCTCGTCCGGATGGCCGCTCAGCCGATTCAAACGCGTGACATCCGCCACGTTGAAGCCTTTTTCCAGCTCAGCCTCGACCCACACAAACGCCTCGTCGAACTGGCAGGCTTCGCGCACCTGCTGCCAATCGGCCATGTCGCTGAAAAACGGATGGGGCCCGAGGTCATTGAACTCATTGCTATAGAAATCGGGTTTGAACAACGCGATGACCGTGTCCATGAAGTGCTTGAGCGACTGCTGGGCATCTTTGCTCGCCAGGCCGAACGCACAACGGGCGTGGCTCAGTTGGATCGCCCACTGCATGGTGTCCCAAGGGGACGCGGTCAACACCACGCAACCTTGCGGGGGTACGAAACCCTGCGGATAAAACTCAATACCCACGTCGGCATCGCGGGCGCCTTCGAAAAGCGTTTTGGTTTTTTCCGAGTGTAAGCTGATCAATGGGTTGACCAGGCGCTCGACATTGCGCCCGGAACGCACGGAGTAGCACACGTCGGTATGGCGAACCTCACGGGCGCGCTTGACCACGCCGCCACTGGCCTGCTGATACTCATCCCCCAAGGTGATCAGCACCTGGCGGCCGCGCTCGATGATTTGCAGCAGCGGCGCCGGGATGTCCTGGCTCTCATCGATCAGCACATGGGTATAGCGCTCGGGCACCACGCAGCCTGCCAGGCTGGCGCGTTTGATCATCAACAAGGCTTCAAACCCGGTGTGGCGGCCCCAGGCCGGGTTCGCCTCAAGGTAGCCCCACAACCGGCTGGAATATTCGAGCAGCACCCTGGCATCGACCCCGGCGAGCGGTTGCTTGAAATGCGGCAAATGCTGGGCCGACAGGCTGTACTCCCAAGAGCAGCAGTAGGCCTCAAGTACCTTGAGGCACACCTCCACCACCGCCTGCCCTTCCAGGCGGCGAAAACCAAAGATATTCAATTCTTGAGCGAGCGCCTGCTTGGTCGGCACCCTCGCCGGTGTATTCAGCGGCTGTAACCTGGGGCCATGCAACAGGGCATGGGCAAAGCCCTGGAAGGTATGCCCGGCCTTACGCTCGCGCACACCCACCATGCGGGCACGCAGGGTTTCGAGTTTTGCCGGAGTACGCGCCAGCAACAAGGTCTTTTCCGGGCGCAGGTGCTCCAGCAAGGCCACCAGCAGGTGACTCTTGCCAATGCCGGCGTAGCCTTGCACATGCAGGTCTTCGTTCAGATTGGCGCGGAAGGTTCTGAGCAGCTTGTCCTGCTCGGCGCTCAACCAGCGCTCGCGGTGCCTGGGCGTGATCACCTGCTGGCTGAACGGGTCATTGGCCTTGAGGTGGCGGACTTTATACTCGACGTCCCATTTGCCACTGGGCAACAGATAGTCCCGCGCCTGTACTTCCTCCTCCAGCAGAAAGCGCAGCTTCAAGCTTTTGACCACATTGAGGCCGAAGTACAGCTTCCTCTGATCGAACAGCCGCTGTGCTTCAGAGAGCAGGGACACACTGGCCGAATGGCTGGCCTCTACTGCCCAGTCAATCAGCTTGGCCAACACTTTTTCAGCACCATTGGCGCTCAGGTCGCTTTCCGGCACCTGCGCCAGGTTCTGGATCACCAACACCGCCGCCAACTGCGGCTCACTCAGGGCTACAAGCGCATCGCAACCCTCGCTGCCCAACAAACCCGCACAGGTTTGCTCGGTGATCGGCAAGAAAACAGGGCTGGATAAGTCGAAATGTTCCGAGTGCATAGAGCCTCGTAGCCAGGGGGGAAGAGACGCTTGGGAGTATGCCACTAGATGCGAAATGACCGTCATGCACTGTGCAATAAGCATCACAGATGACTGGCTGAATACTAACTTGAGTTTTAGAAGGGACTGCAGAAGGGAGCGTTATGGAGGCAACCCCACCAGCCACACCCCGGCACACAATGTTCCCGCTGTGGCTGCTGCCTTCCGGCTCTGACCAGGTTCACGGGTAATCGTTGCGGGGGGACCGATGGGGTCACCATAACGACGCTGCCTCTCGGCAAGCCGCGCTATTGTACCCATCTCATCGGAAGTTACAACCGTTGGTTCCGGATTAAAAAATGAGAAGGCTCAAGCACTTGCCATAACCCCATCGGCCCTGCCGCCTTCTTCCTGGATGACCAGGTGAATAAAGTGCAGCTTGGCAATCACCGCGGGCGGCAGCACGAAGGGGTAGAAATCCGGCTGGCCCATGGCACGGGACAGTTCGTTGAGCATGCCGGCCAGTTCGATCCAGGCATTAACGAAGGAAAGGAATGCCGGGCCGCCAGGGTGTTGGGGGTCGTAGAGCGTGGTCAGGGGGAATGGCTGGTAATCCAGGTCCATCTCGCGGGCGCTCATGCCAAAGCCCAGGGCCGTGTCCACGGCGTCCATCATGTGCAGGTAGTGAGCCCAGGTTTCGGCCCAGTCTTCCCAGGGGTGCATGGTGGCGTAGGCGCTCACGCAGGTGAGTTGCCAGTCGGGGCGCGGGCCGTTCTGGTAGTGCTGGTCGAGGGCCTCGGCATAACTGGCGCGTTCGTCGCCGAACAGGTTGCGAAAATGAGGGAGCCAGTGGCTGTTGGCGATCAGGCGGTCCCAGTAGTAGTGGCCGACTTCATGGCGAAAATGGCCGAGCAAGGTGCGGTACGGCTCGCGCATCTGTACCCGGACTTTTTCGCGGTGGGCGTCATCGGCTTCCTTGATGTCCAGGGTGATCAGCCCATTGGCGTGGCCGGTGGTGGGCGCGTTGCCTTCCAGGTCGATTCCGATGAAGTCGAAGGCCAGGCCAGTCTCTTCGTCAACGCTCTTGGGCACCACTTGCAGGCCCAGGCTGATCAGTTGCGCCACCAAGCGGCGCTTGGCGGTTTCGACCTTGCGCCAGCGTTCGGGGTTTTGCGCAACGGAAAGATCAGGGATGGTGCGGTTCAGGCTACAGGCCACGCACAACGGCGCGGTGCTGTGGGCAGGAATCAACCAATTGCACGCAGCCGGTGAGTCGAGGTTGGCACAGCGCCGGAAAGCGCCAGCATCGAGATTGTCGTCGGCCAGCCAAGTACCGACCACCGGCCCCGGTTGCAGGGACGACAGGCGGCTTTGCTGCGGCTGGTAACCCAACGCCGCCTGGCAGGCCAGGCATTGGCTGTTGCGAAAGAACAGCGACTGGCCACACCGGCACTGCCACACCTTGCTGTTGCGCGAGGTTTGGGCCATGAACGGAGCGGCGATGCGCGTGCTGAGTTGCTCGAAGTAGCGGAACATGGCGATCTCTCCCTAGGGTGACAGAGACTAGATCATTTCTCGTGAGAGATCGTTCAACTGCTCCCTGTAGGAGCGAGCTTGCTCGCGAAGATCGTCAACGATAACACGGGCTGCCTGGTTCACAGCGGCGCCCTCCGGATCTTCGCGAGCAAGCTCGCTCCTACAGTATTCAAAAGCCTGTCAGACGGTGATGTTGTGCTTGACCAGGAAGGCGACGAAGGCCTCCTCGTCCAGCACTTTCAGGCCCAGCTCATTGGCCTTGGCCAATTTCGAACCGGCGCCCGGCCCGGCCACCACGCAGTGGGTTTTCGCCGAAACAGAACCAGCCACCTTGGCCCCCAGGCTTTCGAGCTTGTCCTTGGCCACATCGCGACTCATCAGCTCCAGGGAGCCGGTGAGCACCCAGGTGTGCCCGGCTTCAGGCAAGCCTTCGACGAGCTTTTTCTCGCTCTGCCAATGCATGCCGAAGTCCTTGAGCTGCTGCTCGATGGCCAAGGCACGGTTGGCGTTGTCGGCGTTGTCGAAAAACTCCCGTACAGCCTTGGCTTGCTTTTCGGGCAGCGCCTGGCGCATGTCGAGCCAGTCAGCCTTGATGATGCCTTCCAGCGAACCGAACTTGTCCGCGAGCTTCTGCGCCGCGCCCGGGCCCACCGAGGGCACGTGCAGCTTGTCGAGCAAACCGTCCAAGGTGGTGCTGGCGGCGAATTCGGCGCTGAGTTCGCCTTGTTCCTGCAATTGCAGGCCGCATTCGTCCGGCGCCAACAGCGCGCCAATCACCTGCTGGTTGTGGCCGTCTTCAAAGAAGCTATGGATCTCATGGGCCACTTCCAGCCCGACATCCGGCAAGTACGTCAGCACCTCTGGCAACGCCTTTTGAACACGCTCCAGGGACGCCAGCGAGCGCGCCAGGACCTTGGCCGTCTCCTCGCCCACGTCGGGAATGCCCAAGGCGTAGATAAAGCGTGCCAGGGTCGGGGTCTTGCTGTTTTCGATGGCGCTGATCAGCTTCTTGCTGGAGATATCGGCAAAACCTTCCAGGTCGATGATCTGTTCGTATTTGAGCTTGTAGAGATCGGCCGGCGAACCGATGAGCTTTTCATCCACCAGTTGCTCGATGGTCTTGTCGCCCAGGCCGTCGATGTCCATGGCCCGGCGCGAGACAAAATGAATGATCGCCTGCTTGAGCTGCGCACCGCAGGCCAGGCGCCCGACGCAACGGTACACCGCGCCTTCGCTGACGGTTTCCTTACCCTTGCTGCGTTTGACCAACTGCGTGCGCTCGACGTGGGAACCGCACACCGGGCAATTTTGTGGGATCTGCACGGCGCGGGCGTTTTCAGGGCGGCGTTCGGTAACCACCGAAACCACCTGCGGAATCACATCGCCGGCGCGGCGGATGATCACGGTGTCACCGATCATCAGCCCCAGGCGTGCCACTTCGTCCATGTTGTGCAGGGTGGCATTGGACACGGTCACGCCGGCTACCTTCACCGGTTTGAGGCGTGCTACCGGCGTCACCGCACCGGTACGGCCGACCTGGAATTCCACGTCGAGCAGTTCGGTGAGTTCTTCCATCGCCGGGAATTTGTGCGCGATCGCCCAGCGCGGCTCGCGGGCACGGAAGCCCAGCTCACGCTGATAGGCAATGCTGTTGACCTTGAACACCACGCCGTCGATTTCATAGCCCAGCGCATTGCGGCGTTCGCCGATGTCGCGGTAGTAGTCCAGGCACTCCTGGATGCCCTTGGCCAGCTTCAGTTCGTGACTGATCGGCATGCCCCACTGCTGCAACTGCTTGAGGTTGCCGATATGGGTGTCGCTGATATCCGCGGTCACTTGGCCGATGCCATAGCAGCAGAATTCCAGCGGGCGACTGGCGGTGATCTTCGAGTCCAGTTGGCGCAGGCTGCCCGCCGCGGCGTTGCGCGGGTTGGCGAAGGTCTTGCCGCCGACTTCCAGTTGCGAGGCGTTCAATCGCTCGAAACCGGCCTTTGACATGAACACTTCACCGCGCACTTCCAGGGTGGCCGGCCAGCCCGTGCCGTGCAGTTTCAGAGGGATATTGCGCACGGTGCGCACGTTGACGCTGATGTCCTCGCCGGTGGTGCCATCACCCCGGGTAGCACCGCGCACCAACTCGCCATCCTGGTACAGCAGGCTGACCGCCAGGCCGTCCAGCTTCGGCTCGCAGCTGTATTCCACCGCCGCGCCAGCGCCAAACAGATCGCCCACCGGCAGGTCAAGGCCCTCAGTGACCCGGCGATCAAACTCCAGCATGGTGGTTTCATCAAAGGCGTTGCCCAGGCTGAGCATCGGGATCTCGTGCTTGACCTGGGTGAACGCCGACAGCGCGGCACTGCCGACCCGCTGCGTCGGCGAATCACGCGTCACCAGTTCCGGGTGCTCGGCCTCCAGGGCCTTGAGCTCGTGGAACAGGCGGTCGTACTCGGCGTCCGGGATACTCGGCTCGTCGAGGACGTGGTAACGGTAATTGTGCTGATCCAGTTCAGCGCGCAGTTCGAGAATGCGGGTATGGGCGGCGGTCATGGGTGTTCTCTCATAAAGCAAAAGAGCAGCCGAAGCTGCTCAATATGTTAGTGCACGGATTCTACAGACAACGCTTAAGATCGATCCTCAGCGTTTCTGTGTCAGGGCGCGACGCTCGAACTCGACGATGCGCTGACGGTAGTGTTCGATGGTCTGGGCAGTGAGCACGCTGCGTTGGTCGTCCTTGAGCTCGCCGTTGAGTTCCTGGGACAGCTTGCGGGCGGCGGCCACCATCACGTCGAACGCTTGTTTGGGGTGACGCGGGCCTGGCAGGCCAAGGAAGAAACTCACTGCCGGAGTGCTGAACAGGTCGATATCGTCCAGATCGAAGGTGCCCGGCTTGACCGCGTTAGCCATGGAGAACAGCACTTCGCCGTTACCGGCCATGCTTTCGTGACGATGGAAGATATCCATCTCGCCAAAACGCAGGCCGCTTTCGAGGATGTTCTGCAAGAGTGCCGGGCCTTTGAAACCGCCGGCGTCACGGCAGATCACGCTGATGACCAGGACTTCTTCGGCCGCCGGCTGATCGTTCACCGATTGGCGTGCCGCGCTCTTGCTGGACGTCTCGTCCGGGAAATCGTCATCGCGGCTGCTGAAGCTCGGGCCATCATCGACGTCGAGGTTCAGGTCGCCCTGATGCGGCTCGGCAACCGCCGCGCTACCGCGTTTGCCGCGCTTGGACGATGGCTCACGGGCTTCACGCAGCGGCGCGCTCATCGACGGCAGGTCGTGCTCGTCCAGTTGCGGCTCTTTATGGGTATCCAGCACACGGGGCGGCCCCAGCAGCTCGGCGGCGCCGTCGTCGTCAGGCAAGTTGGACAGGTTTCGGTCCAGCCGGAACTTGAGCTTGCCCTTGCCACCGCGCATACGGCGCCAGCCATCAAAAAGAATACCGGCAATGACAATGATGCCGATGACGATCAGCCACTCGCGCAGACCGATTTCCATGTAATCCCGTGCCTCTAATAAAAAATGCTGAAAAATAAGGGGTTTAGCACCGTGCAAACCGCTTTAAAACGTGGCGCCAACTCTATGTTCTGACTGACGTTTTGCCCACGCACACGAAAAATTGACATTAAATTAGCACAGTTGGCGAAAGATGTATTGGATTGGCATCTTCGCTGCGCAGTAGCATTTTCGTACTCGGGCGCCAACTGTGAGCTACAAGCTGCAAGTCATTAGCTACAAGCCGAAGCCAGTCCACTTGCAGCTAATAACTTGCAGCTTACAGCTACGCCGCTAGGCGTCCACCATCTTCATCGCTTCTTCCACATCCACCGCGACCAATCGCGAACATCCCGGCTCATGCATCGTCACGCCCATCAACTGGTCGGCCATTTCCATGGCGATCTTGTTGTGGGTGATATAGATGAACTGCACGGTCTGGGACATCTCTTTAACCAACCGAGCGTAGCGTCCAACGTTAGCGTCATCCAGCGGTGCGTCAACTTCGTCGAGCATGCAGAACGGCGCCGGGTTCAACTTGAAGATGGCAAATACCAGGGCCAGTGCGGTCAGGGCTTTCTCGCCGCCGGACAACAAATGGATGGTGCTGTTCTTCTTGCCCGGAGGCCGCGCCATGATCGTTACCCCTGTATCGAGTAGATCTTCGCCCGTCAGTTCCAAGTAGGCGCTGCCACCACCGAAAACTTTTGGGAATAACGCCTGTAAACCGCCATTAATCTGATCAAAGGTATCTTTGAAGCGGTTGCGGGTTTCCTTGTCGATCTTGCGGATCACGTTTTCCAACGTGTCCAGGGCTTCAACCAGATCGGCGTCCTGGGCATCCAGATAACGTTTGCGCTCGGACTGCTGCTGGTACTCATCGATGGCGGCGAGGTTGATCGCACCCAGGCGCTGAATACGTGCGGCAATCCGTTCAAGTTCTTCTTCGGCGTCTTTCTCGTTGGCCTGGGCGGTCAGGGTGTTGAGCACGCCGTGCAGGTCATAGCCATCTTCCAGCAATTGGTCTTGCAAGGTCTTGCGGCGCACGGTGAGGGCTTGCCATTCCATACGCTGTTGTTCGAGCTGGCCGCGGATCAACTGGGACTGCTGCTCGGCCATGGTGCGGCGCTTTTCGGCGTCGCGCAGTTCACGGTCAGCGTCTTCCAGGGCGATCTGTGCGGTCTTGAGTTCGACGTCGACGGTCATGCGCTTGTCGAGCAATTCCTCAAGCTTGAGGCGCAGCTCTTCCAGCGGCGCCTCACCCTCCTCCAGGTTGAGGCTCAGTTGCTCGCGCTTTTCGGTCAGGCGCTCGGACTGCATCTCCAGGCGCTCAAGGGCCTGGCGCGTGGAATCATGCTGGGCGCGTAACGAGCCTAGGCGTACGGCCAACTGGTGGGCGTGGTCCTTGTGCTGCCGGGCTTCCTGGCGCACGCGGTCAAGGCGCTCGCGCAGGCTGTCGCGCTGGGCCAACAGCAATTCGCGCTGTTCGGTGTCCAGGGCCATGCTGTCGAGGGCTTCCTGTAAGTGCAGGCGCGCTTCACCGATCTGTTCGTGTTCCAGGGCGCGCTGTTCGCCCATCTCGGCCACTTCTTCGTCAAGACGGGTGCGGCGCAGGGTCAATTGTTCGACCTTGGCCCTGCTCGCGGACAGTTGGGCTTTCAACTCGCCTTGCTGGCGCGCTTCGTCTTGTAACAGCCGACGCAGGTGTTCGCGGCCGGTTTCCTGCTGGCGCTGGGTGGCGCGCAGGGTTTGCAGTTCGGTTTCCAGGCTTTCCAGGGTGGCTTCGCGTTCTTCACGCTCGGCGCTCAGGTTGACGATTTCCTGGCCACGGGCCAATACGCCACTTTCCGCCTCACTGGCGCGGCGCACCCGCAGGAAGTGGCGGCCGACCCAATAGCCATCGCGGCTGATCAGGCTTTCGCCGGCCGCCAATTGCCCGCGTTGGGCCAGGGCTTGCTCAAGGGACTCCACCGGCCTGACCTGGCCCAGCCAGGGCGACAGATCTATCGCCGCCTCGACCTTGTCCAGCAAGCTGCCCGGCACCCGCGCCCCATCGGTCGCCGGGCTGAGCAGGCGCAGGTCGCCCTGGGCAAAGCCGGCCAGGTCGAAGCCGCCGAAATCATCCACCAGCACCGCTTGCAGATCGGCACCCAGCACGGTTTCCACCGCCAGTTCCCAGCCGGCTTCGACTTTCAAGCCTTCGGCCAGGCGCGGGCGCTCGGCCAAATGCTGGTCGCGCAGCCATTCGGCGGTGCCGGTGCCGGGGTCGAGCGCGGCTTGCTGCAAGGCCTCCAGCGAAGCCAACCGACCATTGAGCCGCTGCAAATCGCCTTGGGCCTGCTGCTGCGCCTGAGTCGCAGTGTGCAATTGCTGACGCAGTTGCTCCAGGCGCTCCACTTGCTGTTCTTCGCTGGCCTCCAGCTCCTCCAGAGTCATTTCGCTTTCGGCCAGTTGCTCGCTCAACTGCATGATTGCCGCGTCTTCCGGGTCGGCAGCGAGCAGTACGCGCTCTTCCTGCAGCCGGCGCTGGCGCTCGGCCAGGCGTTCCATGCTGGTTTCCAACTGTTGGATGCGTGACTGCTGCACCTCGGCCTGGCGGCGTGGCTCGGCGGATCGCAGGTTGAAGGCGTCCCACTGTTCCTGCCAACCGTGCATGGTGGTTTCGGATTCTTCCAGGGCCGCGGCGGCCTCTTCGGCGGCGGCGCTGGTGATTTCCTGCTCGGGAGTGAGCATGTCCAGCTCTTCGCCCAGGGTCAGCAGCAAGGTCCGGTCATGGCCCAGGTGCGATTCGGTTTCCAGGCGCGCGCGCTCGGCTTCCTTCAAGTCGTCCTGCAACTGGCGCAAACGCTGCTGGCCGTGCTGGATGCTCTGCTCGACCCGGGCAATGTCACCGCCCACCGAATAGAAGCGGCCCTGCACCAGATTGAAGCGCTCAGACAACTCATGATGGCCGTCACGCAAGCGCTCGATGCTGGCGTCGGCATTACGCTGCTCGGCCACTAGCGCTTCAAAACTGACTTCCTGGGTGCCAATGATCGCTTCGCGCTGGCCCACCTGATCATTCAATGCCTGCCAGCGCAGGGCCGACAGTTGCGCCTTGAGCTGGCGCTCCTCGCCCTTGTATTCCTGATACTTCTCGGCGGCCTGGGCCTGGCGGTGCAGGCGTTCGAGCTGGCGCTCCAGCTCTTCGCGCAGGTCGGTGAGGCGGGCGAGGTTTTCGTGGGTGCGGCGGATACGGTTTTCGGTCTCGCGGCGGCGCTCCTTGTACTTGGAGATGCCGGCCGCTTCTTCGATAAAGTTACGCAGGTCTTCGGGCTTGGCTTCGATCAGCTTGGAGATCATGCCCTGCTCGATGATCGAGTAGCTGCGCGGGCCCAGGCCGGTGCCGAGGAAGATATCGGTGATATCGCGACGGCGACACTTGGTGCCGTTGAGGAAGTAACTGTTCTGGCTGTCGCGCGTGACTTTGCGGCGAATGGAGATCTCCGCGTAGGCCGCGTATTCGCCGACCAGGGTGCCGTCGGAGTTGTCGAACACCAGTTCGATGCTGGCCTGGCTCACCGGCTTGCGGCTGGTGGAGCCGTTGAAGATGACGTCGGTCATCGACTCGCCGCGCAGGTTTTTCGCCGAGCTCTCGCCCATCACCCAACGCACGGCGTCGATGATGTTCGACTTGCCGCAGCCATTGGGGCCCACCACCGCCGCCATGTTGCTGGGGAAGTTGACGGTGGTCGGGTCGACGAAGGATTTGAACCCCGCCAACTTGATGCACTTGAGCCGCACGCTTAGGCGTCCGCCAAGGCTGCGATGACCAGCGAACTGCTGCGCTGGCAATAGGCTGTGAGTACCAGGCGAATCTGCACCAAGTCACGAGCCAGTACCGCGGCGAGCAATTGCGCGAACAGCGCCTGGAACTCGCTCATGGACGCCTTGCGCTGATCCAGGGCCAGGTAATAAGCGCGGTTCATCGCCGGTTGCAGATTTTCGACGGTTTCCTGCAAATACGGGTTGTTGGCGAAGGGGTACGCAGTGCGCATCACATTGAAGCTTTCTTCGACGAAAGCGCGGATGTCCTCGCGCTCCAGGCTCAATTGAAGGCGTTGCTGGATCTGCAGAAACGGCGCCATGTCGGCCTGGGTCTGCCAGCCTTCGGCAACCGCATTGCCGAGCAGGATGTACATCTCGCCCATCAACGTACACAGGCTCTGCACCTTGTGCGCGGTGAGTTCGGTGACGTGGGCGCCACGGCGCGGCAGGATCGCGATCAAATGGCGGCGCTCGAGGATCAGCAAAGCTTCGCGCACGGAACCACGGCTGACGTTGAGCGCCAGCGTGACCTTCTGTTCCTGGATCCGCTCCCCAGGCTTGAGATCGCCGCGAATGATACGTTCGGCGAGGTGGTGAGCAATTTGCTCGGCGAGACTGTCCGGCGCCTTGAACGTCATGTTTTCCCTTCAAAATCTGCTATCGGTACAAGCGCGGCAGTGTAGCGCATTGGCCCGCTGATGGCGCTACGCCCACCGTGGCGAATTTGGCATGAAATAAGCAGCGTTGAAAGCCTGTACGCCGCCAAAAACGCCGGTTCCAGAAGACTGGACCATAATTGAAAGTGTTGCGACCGCATTTTCTTGACCCTTAGGTCAGAAAACCATTGACCGAAAAGTCAGACATGACTAGATTCGGCGCAAAGCGGTTAACAACAATAATGAGTCTGCGAGGCCTTCCGTGATCCAGTTTTTACTTAACCAGGAACTCCGTAGCGAGCACGCCCTGGACCCCAACCTGACCGTGCTCAACTATCTGCGCGAGCATGTGGGCAAACCCGGTACCAAGGAAGGCTGCGCCAGCGGCGACTGTGGCGCGTGCACCGTGGTGGTCGGCGAGTTGCACACTGACGAGCAAGGCGCCGAGCAGATTCGTTATCGCAGCCTCAATTCCTGCCTGACGTTCGTGTCGTCACTGCACGGCAAACAACTGATCAGCGTTGAAGACCTCAAGCACCAGGGCCAACTGCACAGCGTGCAACAGGCCATGGTCGAGTGCCACGGTTCGCAGTGCGGCTTTTGCACTCCAGGTTTTGTGATGTCGCTGTTTGCCCTGCAAAAAAACAGCGACGCCCCCGACAGCCAGAAAGCCCATGAAGCCCTGGCCGGTAACCTGTGCCGCTGCACCGGTTATCGCCCGATCCTCGCGGCCGCCGAACAGGCCTGCTGCAACAAACCCCAGGATCAATTCGACAGCCGCCAGGCTGAAACCATCGCCCGCCTCAAGGCCATCGCGCCAACCCAGACCGGTGAGCTCAACAGCGGTGACAAGCGCTGCCTGGTGCCGCTGACCGTCGCCGACCTGGCCGACCTCTACGACGCCTACCCGCAAGCCCGCCTGCTGGCCGGCGGCACTGACCTGGCGCTGGAGGTCACCCAGTTCCACCGTATCCTGCCGGTGATGATCTACGTCGGCAACATTGAAGCCATGAAACGCATCGAGCAATTCGACGACCGCCTGGAAATCGGCGCGGCCACCGCCCTCTCCGACTGCTACGCCGCGCTGCACCACGAATACCCGGACTTCGGCGAACTGCTGCACCGCTTCGCCTCCCTGCAAATTCGCAACCAGGGCACCCTGGGCGGTAATATCGGCAACGCTTCGCCCATTGGTGATTCGCCGCCGCTGCTGATTGCCCTGGGCACACAGATCGTACTGTGCAAGGGCAACACCCGCCGTACCCTGGCGCTGGAAGACTACTTCATCGACTACCGCGTCACCGCCCGCCAGGACAGCGAGTTCATCGAGACCATCATCGTGCCCAAGGGCCACACGCTGTTTCGGGCCTACAAGGTGTCCAAGCGTCTGGACGACGATATTTCCGCCGTGTGCGCAGCGTTCAACCTGAAGATCGACAACGGCGTGGTCAGCGAAGCGCGCGTTGCGTTTGGCGGCATGGCCGCAACGCCAAAACGCGCAACCCGCTGCGAGGCTGCGCTGGTAGGCGCCACGTGGAATGCGGCCACGGTGGAAAAAGCCTGCATCGCCCTGGCCGGTGACTTCACCCCACTGTCGGACTTTCGCGCCAGCAAGGAATACCGCCTAATCAGCGCGCAGAACCTGCTGCGCAAGTACTTCATCGAACTGCAAACGCCGCACATCGAGACTCGGGTGACCGCTTATGTCTAACCATCACGCCGTGGTAAAAACCCAGGCCGAACTTGCCGCACTGTTTGCCCAGGACCTCACCACCGGGGTCGGTCGCAGCGTCAAGCATGACAGCGCCGCCAAGCACGTCAGCGGTGAAGCGCAGTACATCGACGACCGCCTGGAATTTCCCAACCAGTTGCACCTGTATGCGCGCATGTCCGACCGTGCCCATGCCCGGATCATCAGCATTGACACCACGCCCTGCTACGCCTTCGACGGCGTACGCATTGCCATCACCCATGAAGACGTACCGGGCCTGAAAGACATCGGCCCGCTGATGCCCGGCGACCCGCTGCTGGCCATCGACACCGTGCAGTTCGTCGGCCAGGTGGTGCTGGCCGTGGCCGCCCGCGACCTGGAAACCGCACGCAAAGCGGCGATGGCGGCGCTGATCGAATATGAAGACCTGGAGCCGGTGCTGGATGTGGTCGAGGCGTTTCGCAACAAGCATTTCGTGCTCGACAGTCACACCCACCAGCGCGGCGATTCGGCCACTGCGCTGGCAAGTGCCAAGCATCGCATCCAGGGCACCTTGCATATCGGTGGCCAGGAACATTTTTACCTGGAAACCCAGATCTCTTCGGTGATGCCCACCGAAGACGGCGGCATGATCGTCTACTGCTCCACGCAAAACCCCACCGAAGTGCAAAAGCTGGTGGCCGAAGTGCTGGATGTGTCGATGAACAAGATTGTGGTGGACATGCGCCGCATGGGCGGTGGCTTTGGCGGCAAGGAAACCCAGGCCGCCAGCCCGGCGTGCCTGTGCGCCGTGGTGGCGCGCCTCACCGGCCAGCCGACCAAGATGCGCCTGCCACGGGTCGAAGACATGCTGATGACCGGCAAGCGCCACCCCTTCTATATCGAATACGACGTGGGCTTTGACGACAACGGCCGCCTGCACGGCATCAACCTGGAACTGGCGGGTAACTGCGGCTGTTCGCCGGACCTGTCCAACTCGATTGTCGACCGCGCCATGTTCCACGCCGACAACTCGTATTACCTGGGCGACGCCACGGTCAACGGCCATCGCTGCAAGACCAATACCGCCTCCAACACCGCCTATCGCGGCTTCGGCGGCCCCCAAGGCATGGTCGCCATCGAAGAGGTGATGGACGCCATCGCGCGCCATCTGGGCCAAGACCCGCTGGCCGTGCGTAAGGCCAACTACTACGGCAAGACCGAGCGCAACGTCACCCACTACTACCAGACCGTCGAGCACAACATGCTCGAAGAGATGACCGCCGAGCTGGAAGCCAGCAGCCAGTACACTGAGCGCCGCGAAGCGATCCGCCTGTACAACGCCCACAGCCCGATCCTGAAAAAGGGCTTGGCGCTGACCCCGGTGAAATTCGGTATTTCATTCACCGCCAGCTTCCTCAACCAGGCCGGCGCCCTGATCCATATCTACACCGACGGCAGCATCCACCTGAACCACGGCGGCACCGAGATGGGCCAGGGCCTGAATACCAAGGTCGCGCAAGTCGTGGCCGAAGTGTTCCAGGTAGACATCGACCGCGTCCAGATCACCGCCACCAACACCGACAAGGTGCCCAACACCTCGCCCACCGCGGCCTCCAGCGGCGCCGACCTGAACGGCAAGGCTGCGCAGAATGCGGCCGAAACCATCAAGCAGCGCCTGGTGGAATTTGCAGCGCGCAAGTACGACGTGAGTGAGGCGGACGTGGAGTTTCGCAACGGCCATGTACGCGTGCGCGAGCAAATCCTCAGCTTCGAAGCGTTGATCCAGCAGGCGTATTTCGCCCAGGTGTCGCTCTCCAGCACAGGCTTCTACAAGACCCCGAAAATTTTCTACGACCGCAGCCAGTCACGCGGGCGGCCGTTCTACTACTACGCGTTCGGGGCGGCCTGCTGCGAAGTGATCGTCGACACCCTGACCGGCGAATACAAAATGCTGCGCACCGACATCCTGCATGACGTGGGCGCCTCGCTGAACCCGGCCATCGACATCGGCCAGGTGGAAGGCGGCTTCATCCAGGGCATGGGCTGGCTGACCATGGAAGAGCTGGTGTGGAACAACAAGGGCAAGCTGATGACCAACGGCCCGGCCAGCTACAAGATCCCAGCGGTGGCCGACATGCCACTGGACCTGCGGGTGAAGCTGGTGGAGAACCGCAAGAACCCGGAAGACACGGTGTTCCATTCCAAGGCCGTGGGCGAGCCGCCGTTCATGCTCGGCATTGCGTCGTGGTGTGCGATCAAGGATGCGGTGGCGAGTCTTGGTGATTATCGCCATCAGCCCCACATTGATGCGCCGGCCACGCCGGAGCGGGTGTTGTGGGGGTGTGAGCAGATGCGGCAGTGGCAGGCGGTGAAAGCTGTCGAGGCTGACACCGAGATGGCATCGCTCTAGACCCAGGCGCTGCCATCGCGGGCAAGCCCGGCTCCCACATTTTGAGGTGCGAACCCAATCAAATGTGGGAGCTGGCTTGCCTGCGATGGCGGCCGAACTAACAGCAGAAATGTTGAGGTAGACATGGACAACTGGATCAGCGCCCTCGCCACCCTGCAAAACCAGGGCGAACCCTGCGTACTGGTGACCATCATCGAAGAACTCGGCTCAACCCCGCGCAACGCCGGCTCCAAGATGGTCATCAGCGCCGCGCAGACCTTCGACACCATCGGCGGCGGGCACCTGGAATACAAGGCGATGCAGATCGCCCGGGACATGCTGGTGCGCGGCCAGCAGAACACTCACCTGGAGCGCTTCAGCCTCGGCGCCAGCCTGGGCCAATGCTGCGGCGGCGTCACCGTGCTGCTGTTCGAACCCATGGGCCAGGCGCAGGCGCACATTGCCGTATTTGGCGCCGGCCATGTCGGCCGTGCGTTGGTACCATTGCTGGCAAGCTTGCCCTGTCGGGTACGGTGGATCGATTCCCGCGAGCAGGAATTCCCGCAGCACATTCCCCAAGGCGTGCGTAAAATCGTCAGCGAAGAGCCGGTCGACGAAATTGCCGACTTGCCGGCAGGCAGCTACTGCATCGTCATGACCCACAACCACGCGCTGGACCTGGAACTGACCGCCGCCCTGCTCAAGCGCAACGACTTCGCCTACTTCGGCCTGATCGGCTCGAAAACCAAGCGGGTCAAATTCGAACACCGCCTGCGTGACCGTGGCTTTGATGCCACGCAGTTACAGCGCATGCGCTGCCCCATGGGTCTGCCCGAGGTCAAGGGCAAGCTACCGGTGGAGATCGCCATCTCCATCGCCGGCGAAATCATCGCCACCTATAACGCCAATTTCGGCCAGCACCTTGCCGGCGCCGAACCTATTGCCAAACTGCTGCCGGCTTCGCGCCGCAGCCACGCTATCTAAATTGAGACGATCATGCCTTTGACTCGCAAAGCCTACCGTGCCGCCATCCTGCACAGCATCGCCGACCCTGCCATCGTTGGCATCGAAGCCTCCTACGAATATTTCGAGGACGGCCTGCTGGTGATCGATAACGGCCAGATCAGTGCCCTTGGCCACGCCAGCGACCTGCTGCCGAGCCTGCCCGCCGATATCGACATCACCCATTACCAGGACGCGCTGATCACCCCTGGCTTGATCGACACCCATATTCACCTGCCGCAGACCGGTATGGTCGGCGCCTATGGCGAACAACTGCTGGACTGGCTCAACACCTACACCTTCCCCTGTGAAAGCCAGTTTGCCAACAAGGCTCACGCCGAAGAAGTCGCCGATATCTTCATCAAGGAACTGCTGCGTAACGGCACCACCACGGCGCTGGTGTTCGGCAGCGTGCACCCGCAATCGGTGAATGCATTCTTTGAAGCGGCCGAGAAACTCGACCTGCGCATGATTGCCGGCAAGGTGATGATGGACCGCAACGCGCCGGATTACCTGACCGACACCGCCGAATCCAGCTACCAGAAAAGCAAGGCGCTGATCGAGCGCTGGCACGGTAAGGGCCGCCTGCATTACGCGGTGACGCCACGCTTCGCGCCTACGAGCACGCCGGAGCAACTGACGCTGGCCGGGCAGTTGCTGGGCGAATACCCGGATTTGTACATGCAGACCCACATCAGCGAAAACAAGCAGGAAATCGAGTGGGTAAACGAGCTGTTCCCGGAGCGCAACGGCTACCTGGATGTCTACGACCATTACAAGCTGCTTGGCGAGCGCTCGGTGTTTGCCCACGGCGTACACCTGTGTGACGACGAATGCGCACGGCTGGCAGAGACTGGCTCGGCGGTGGCGTTCTGCCCGACCTCGAACTTCTTCCTAGGCAGTGGTTTGTTCAACCTGCCGATGGCCGAGAAACACAACCTAAACGTGGGCCTGGGCACCGACGTGGGTGGCGGCACCAGTTTCTCGCTGCTGCAAACCCTGAACGAAGCCTACAAGGTCATGCAACTGCAAGGTGCGCGCTTGAGCCCGTTCAAGTCGCTGTACCTGGCGACCCTCGGCGGCGCCCGGGCGTTGCGCCTGGAAGACAAGATCGGCACCTTGCAGCCGGGCACCGATGCAGACTTCCTGGTGTTGGATTACAACGCCACGCCACTGCTGAGCTATCGCCTGAAACAGGCCAATAACATTGCCGAGACGTTGTTTGTGCTGATGACGTTGGGGGATGATCGGACGGTACTGCAGACCTATGCAGCCGGCCAGCTCGTGCACCAACGCTGATTCAAGCTACACACAACCAATGTGGGAGCCAGCTCCCACAAAAGCCCGGCTCCCACATTTGATTGGGTTTACAACTTTACAGACGAGCGCCCAGGTTTTTTAGTCTGTAGAAGGTGCGAAAACACCGCATGCAGATCATCCGACGCGCTCTCTTCATCGAGGTTGAGCTTGCTGTCGATGTGATCCATGTGATGCATCATCAAGTTCACCGCCAACGTCGCATCCCGGGCTTCGATCGCGTCGATCAACTGGGTGTGTTCATCGTAGGAGCAGTGCGAGCGGTTGCCGCTTTCGTACTGGGCGATGATCAATGACGTCTGGGACACCAGGCTGCGCTGGAAGCTGATCAGCGGCGCGTTCTTCGCGGCTTCGGCCAGCTTCAAGTGGAATTCGCCGGAGAGACGGATACCGGCGCCACGGTCACCACGGGAGAAGCTGTCGCGCTCGTCGTTGACCATCTGGCGCAACTCGGCCAACTGCTCGGCCGTGGCGTGCTGCACCGCCAACTCCGTGATCGCCCGCTCCACCAGGCGCCGGGCCATGAACACCTGGCGCGCTTCTTCGACGCTTGGGCTGGCAACCACCGCACCGCGATTGGGCCGCAGCAGTACCACGCTTTCATGGGCCAGGCGCGACAGCGCGCGGCGAATGATGGTGCGGCTCACGCCGAAGATCTCGCCCAGTGCCTCTTCACTCAATTTGGTTCCGGGCGCCAGGCGTTGTTCAAGGATCGCCTCGAAAATATGCGCATAGACGATATCGTCCTGGGTTCCGCTGCGACCGGCCTTGCCGGCTCGCGGTTGTTTCTTGAGAGGTTGCAACTGTTCGTTCATGGGCACTCGGGTTTGAGAACGGCGAATTAACGGTAATACGGCAACAGCGTGTCGCTGGCAAGTATCACCTAAAAACAGCGCACATTGTACACAACCCACTGCGCCAACACACTGTACGGCTGTTTGCGGGCTCGGCTGTATTGCAATGACTGGTTACGTTTGAGTTTAGGCTTGATTCCACGATTTCCCATGAACGACATCCCACTGTAGGAGCGAGCTTGCTCGCGAAGAACCCACGGGCGCCGCGTTTAATCTGATTGCCCGCGTTATCGTTGGCGATTTTCGCGAGCAAGCTCGCTCCTACAGCGTGCGGAGTCAGGTAAAAAGGAACACCTCTTCATGACCGACGCCACCCAAGCGCCCTTGCGCCCACTGGCCGACACTTCTGCGTCGGCCGTCGTCGCCGGCTTTATCGCCATGATGACCGGCTATACCAGCTCCCTGGTGCTGATGTTCCAGGCCGGCCAGGCCGCCGGCTTGACCACCGCGCAGATTTCTTCGTGGATCTGGGCGATTTCCATCGGCATGGCGGTGTGCAGCATCGGCCTGTCCCTGCGCTATCGCACCCCCATCACCATCGCCTGGTCCACCCCTGGCGCGGCGCTGCTGATCACAAGCCTTGGCGGCGTGAGCTATGGCGAGGCCATCGGTGCCTACATCACCTGCGCGGTACTGGTGACGCTCTGCGGGTTGACCGGCAGCTTTGAGAAGCTGGTCAAGCGGATTCCGGCGTCACTGGCGGCGGCGCTGCTGGCGGGGATTCTGTTCAAGATCGGCAGCGAAATTTTCGTCGCCGCCCAGCACCGTACCGGGCTGGTGCTGGGAATGTTCTTCACCTACCTGATCATCAAGCGTCTGTCGCCACGCTATGCCGTGCTGGCGGCCTTGCTGATCGGTACCGCCTTGTCAGGGCTGATGGGGCTGCTGGATTTCAGCGGCTTTCACCTGGAAGTGGCGACGCCCGTGTGGACCACGCCGCACTTTTCGCTGGCGGCGACCATCAGCATCGGCATCCCGCTGTTCGTGGTGGCGATGACCTCGCAGAACATGCCCGGCGTTGCGGTGCTGCGGGCCGACGGCTACACCGTCCCGGCTTCGCCGTTGATCACCACCACCGGCCTGGCGTCGTTGGTGCTGGCACCGTTCGGCTCCCACGGCATCAACCTGGCGGCGATCAGCGCCGCGATCTGCACCGGCCCCCACGCCCATGAAGACCACAACAAACGCTACACCGCTGCGGTGTGGTGTGGAGTGTTCTACGGGATTGCCGGGGTGTTCGGCGCCACGCTGGCGGCACTCTTCGCGGCGCTGCCCAAGGAGTTGGTGCTGTCGATTGCGGCGTTGGCGTTGTTTGGCTCGATCATCAATGGCTTGAGCATCGCCATGAATGAGCCGAAGGAACGGGAAGCGGCGCTGATTACCTTTATGGTCACGGCGTCAGGCTTGACGTTGTTTTCCATCGGTTCGGCGTTCTGGGGGATTGTGGCGGGGGTGTTGACGTTGCTGATTCTGAACTGGGGCAAGGCATAAAAAAACGGCGACCCTCAGGTCGCCGTTTTTTTCAGTATCACTTAGCCGCGTTGATCGGCTTTTCCGGATACCACACGTCCAGCAACGGGCTGACTTCAGCCTTGGTCAGCTCGGAACGGGTTTTCAGCCAGGCTTCGACCGCAGCACGCTGCTCTTCGGAGACCGAGCCACGCTTCTGCAGGCAAACCAGACCGTAGTCATCGCCGCCAACATAGCCCAGGCCGTTGGCTTCCATGGCTTCTTTGATGAATGCTTCGAGGAAAGCGTCGATAGCTTCTTCACTCAGGCCTTCGTTGAAGTCCAGGTTCAGTTCGAAACCCAGCTCTTGAAATTCATCAACGCACAGTTTTTTGCGCAGACGCTGGGAACGGTTAGTCGCCATTGGAACAATCCTCATAAGTATTAACGGGCGGCACTTTAGCAGTTTAAGGCGGCAATTGCCCGACTCTCTGGGACCGACGGGCAAATGCGCGCAAAAAAACCACGATTAGCAGCTATCGTTCAGCTACACGTGGCGCCAGCTTGGGGCATAATGCCGACACTTTCGTGACCACTGAGGGATTTTCTTCCATACCCCTCGCCTTTTTCACCCTCCTCAGCAGTAGGGTTTATTTCTTATGATCAAATCTTTGCGTTCAGTGTTACTTGCCAGTGTTGTCTTGCCCCTGGCCTTTTCCGTTTGCGCCGCTCCCGTCAATAACACCCTGCCACCCAGCGTTGCCCAGGCCTTGCAGAAGGCCAAGCTGCAAAATACCGCGCTGTCCCTGGTGATGCTGCCCCTGAACGGCCCTGGTACCCCTACGGTTTTCAACGCCGACGTCTCGGTGAACCCGGCTTCCACAATGAAGCTGGTCACCACTTACGCGGCCCTGGAGATGCTCGGCCCCAACCATCAGTGGAAGACCGAGTTCTACACCGATGGCACCCTCAGCGGCGGCGTGTTGCGCGGCAACCTGTACCTCAAGGGCGGCGGCGACCCCAAGCTGAACATGGAAAAACTCTGGCTGCTGATGCGCGACCTGCGCGCCAATGGCGTTCAGCAAGTCACCGGCGATCTGGTGCTAGACCGTAATTTCTTCAACCCGCCGCAATTGCCCGAGTTCAACGACGACGGCAACGATGAGAACAAGCCGTTCCTGGTCAAGCCCGACGCCTTGCTGGTCAACCTCAAGGCCCTGCGCTTTGTGACCCGCAATGATTCAGGGCGGGTGATCGTGTCGGTCGAGCCGCCGATTGCCAGCATTCGCATCGACAACCAGGTGAAAGTCACCAACGCCAAACAGTGCACCGGTGACGTGCGCTACAGCCCGGTGACCGCCGCCGATGGCAGCGTGACCGTGACCGTCAGCGGCCAACTGGGTGATGGCTGCAGCTCGCAGACCTACCTGTCGCTGCTCGACCACGCCACCTATACCGCAGGCGCCGTGCGGGCGATCTGGAAGGAGTTGGGCGGCACCATCCAGGGCCGTGATATCCAGGCACCGGTGCCCAAGGATGCCAAAGTCCTGGCTCGCGCCTTCTCGCCGGACCTCGCGGAGATCATCCGCGACATCAACAAATACAGTAACAACACCATGGCCCAGCAGTTGTTCCTGAGCCTGGGTGCGCAATTTCGCAACGATGCCGATGGCGACGATGCCAAGGCCGCGCAACGCGTCGTGCGTCAGTGGCTGGCCAAGAAAGGCATCACCGCGCCGCACCTGGTGATGGAAAACGGCTCCGGCCTGTCCCGCGCCGAACGAGTCAGCGCCCGCGAAATGGCGGCCATGCTGCAAGCCGCGTGGAAAAGCCCTTACGCGGCGGAGTACATCAGCTCGATGCCGATCGCCGGCACCGACGGCACCATGCGTAAACGCCTGAAAACCACCGCCCTGCGCGGCGAAGCCCATGTGAAGACCGGCACCTTGAACACCGTGCGCGCCATCGCCGGCTACAGCCGCGACAACAATGGCAATACCTGGGCGGTAGTGGCGATTCTCAACGACTCCAAGCCGTGGGGAGCCTCGTCAGTGTTGGATCAGGTGCTGCTGGACCTGTATCGCCAGCCGAAGGCCGTTGCCGCCGCGCCGGTACTGTAGGAGCGAGCTTGCTCGCGAAAAACGTCAACGATAACGCGTGCTTACTGAATAAACGCGGCGTCTATGGTTTTTTCGCGAGCAAGCTCGCTCCTACAGGCATCAGGGCTTCCTCGACCCGATCCCTGCCCGCCTGCTTGGCCACGTACACCGCCGAATCCGCGCGCAGCAGCAAGCCATCGATACCTTCGTCGACCCGCCAACTGGCCACGCCGAAGCTGGCGGTGACCACCCCCACCGGCTCCATCGATGCATCGCGCAGCGACTGCCACAACTGCATCGCCAGGCTGTAGGCCTGGGCGCCATCGGTGTTGGGGCACAGCACCACAAACTCTTCCCCACCGATCCGGCAGAATACATCGGTGCGGCGCAAGCGTTGGCCGATACGCTTGCACAACTCCTGCAGCACGCCGTCGCCCACGGCATGGCCGTGCTGATCGTTGATGCGCTTGAAGTGGTCGATATCGAGCATGATTAACGACAGCGCGCCAGACATACGGTTGAGCCGGAGCATTTCGCCCTTGAGGCGATCCTGGAAATAGCGACGGTTATAGATCCCTGTCAGGGAGTCGGTGATGGACAGCGCACGCAGTTCTTCCTCGACCCGCTTGAGATCAGAAATATCCGACACATAACCGTGCCAAAGCGTACCACCTCCCGGCAACTCTTCCGGCGTCGCTTCGCCGCGAATCCAGCGCAGGCCTCGTTGGGGTAATTGCACGCGGTACTCTTCGCGCCAATGGCTCAGTTGCAACGCAGAAAGGCGTATCGACGCACGCACGCGCTCCAGGTCCAAAGGGTGAATGCGCTCCAGCATTTTGCCCGCATCCTGCTGCAACACGCCCAGCTCGATTTCATAGATATCGCGCATGCCTTCGCTGGCATAGATGAAACGCCAGGTGTCCTGGGGTTCCAGGGTGAACTGGAAGATCCCACCCGGCACATGGGCGCTGAGTTTTTTCAGCAGGCGGTCGCGTACGGCAAGGGCCTCATAGGCGCGCTTTTGCTCGGTGACATCCAGGTAAATCGCCAGGTGCCCGACCCACAGGCCATGGTCATCCAACAGCACGGTCGGCAACATGTTGACCGTCAGCTGGCTGCCGTCCTTGCGCACCAGCGTCCACTCACGTCCTTCATGTTGACTGTCCGGGCTCTCCACCAGCATCGCCTGGCTCGCTGGGATGCGCTTCCCCAGCGCCCTGCTCAACGGCTCAGCGCGGGCGTCGAGTTCCATGGCTACGTGCAGACGGTCCAAGGTCATATGCCCCAGCACCTCCTCGGCCGTAAAGCCCAGCATCTGCTCGGCACCGGCATTGAAGGTGTTGATCACGCCGCGCAGGTCCGTGGCAATGATCGCCACTTGAGTCGCTGCATTCAGCACGCTGCGCAATTGCCCATGGGCGCCACGCAACTCCTGCTCACGGGCACGCAATTGCACGGTGCGTTGCTCCACCAGTTTCAGTGCGCGTTGGCGCTGGCTGACCAGCATGTATAGCAGCGCACTGAGCAAGGCACTGAGCAGCACGCCCATCGCCAGGATGGTGTGCATTGAAGAATGGTTGGCCCTGTCGAACACTTCGCTGGCGCTCAGGCTCAGGGCGTAGACATGATCGCCCAGAGTGAGGCGGCGCGCAGCCGTCAAGCCACTGCTACCCAAGGCGTTACTGGAGGCATACAACACCCGTTGCTGGGTGTCGGAGGTGTCTACGATCTGCATCACCAGGTTGTCCCGGTTGGGCCTGGGCAACCCCTCGGCTACCAGCTGACGCATGCTGATCACCGCCATCACATAACCGTAGGGCTCGGCACCTGCGAGCTTGCTAACGGGCGCCACCAACAATACGCCTGCCGCATAAGCGGGTTCCACACCCACCAACTGCATGGGTTGCGATACCGCCAACTGGCCGCTTTGTTGCGCACGCTCCAGGGCTGAGCGACGCAGGGGCTGGGCCAGCAGATCAAAGCCCAGCGGCGAGCCCAGCAGACTTTGCGTCTGGCTATACAGCACCGGTACGTATTCATCGCGTTCGGCCGCTGGCGCCAACTCACCGGAAGTATTCAGTTCGCGGATACTGAAAGGAATGCCACGCTGGCGAGAAATGTCCTGCTCAAACAGGCTGCGCTGCGTGCGAAATATCCGTGGAGCCCAGGCATAAGCGCGGGCATGCAACAACAGCGGTTTGGCGAAACCGTCGAACTCGGCGCGGGACACCTCGCCGGAATTGACGAAAAAGCGCTGCAAGCTGCCCAGGCGTTGCTCCTGGTCTTCAAAACGTTCCTGGATACGGGTGTAGCGCTCGTTGACCAGCAACTGAAACCGCTGGCGCACCTGTTGCTGATACAGGTCCGAAGCCGCCCACGCGACGACCACCGTCAGCGCGCTACCGACCAATAACACCACCAATGCCACCAGCCAAGCCGATGCCTGCTCACTGATAAAACCAAGGATTTTCGGGCGAACGACTTGCATCGGCATAGGCAACACTCACAGCGCCAGTGTGCGGGGGTGTCACTTTGGCTAGGGCTTAAGTTATAGCCATCGGTCAGGGGTTTGACCAGTGCAAAACCGTCAACGGCCACAGAAGCTTACTGTAGGAGCGAGCTGGCTCGCGAAAAACTCACAGGCACCGCGTTCATCCAGGATATCCGCGTTATCGTTGACGTTTTTCGCGAGCAAGCTCGCTCCTACAGGGAAAAATCAGCGTGCGGTGATTTTCCAGGCGCGGTGGATCTTGGCATTGCGCGCAAAATCCGGGTCGATGGTCTTGTCGCTGATTTCCTCGACCGCATAGCGTTCGCTAAGGTTGTCTTCCAGCTGGAACTTGCGGAAGTTGTTGGAGAAGTACAACACGCCACCCGGCGCCAGGCGCGCCATGGCCAGGTCGAGCAACTGCACATGGTCACGCTGCACGTCGAAGATGCCTTCCATGCGCTTGGAGTTGGAGAAGGTCGGCGGGTCGATGAAGATCATGTCGAATTCATCGCGGCTCGCTTCCAGCCACGCCATCACGTCACCCTGTTCCAGGCGGTTCTTGTCGGAGAAGCCGTTGAGGGAGAAGTTGCGACGCGCCCAGTCCAGGTAGGTCTTGGACAGGTCGACGCTGGTGGTGCTGCGCGCGCCGCCCTTGGCAGCATGCACACTGGCGGTGGCGGTGTAGCAATACAGGTTGAGGAAGCGCTTGCCCGCCGCTTCCTTCTGGATGCGCATGCGCATCGGGCGGTGGTCGAGGAACAGGCCGGTGTCCAGGTAATCGGTGAGGTTGACCAGCAACTTCACGCCGCCTTCGCTGACCTCGGTGAATTTACCTTGGGCACTCTGACGCTCGTATTGCTTGGTGCCGCTCTGACGCTCACGACGCTTGACCACCACACGGCTCTTGTCGACGTTCAGTGCCTGGGGAATGGCCGCCAGGGCATCGAACATGCGGGCCGAGGCTTTTTCCGGGTCGATGGATTTAGGCGCGGCGTATTCCTGCACGTGCACCCAATCGTGGTACAGGTCGATGGCCATGGAGTACTCAGGCATGTCGGCGTCATACACACGGTAGCAATCCACGCCTTCGCGCTTGGCCCATTTGCCCAACAGCTTGAGGTTCTTCAGCAGGCGGTTGGCAAACATCTGCCCGCCTTCGCTCAAGCGCGCCTGCTCCACCACGGGGGCGGGGGCGGGTTTGATCGGGTTGCCGTTCTTGTTGTACTGACGCTCTGCCGGCTCGCTCGGAGCCTGGTCGTAAGCCGCTTGCTCACGCTCGGCCTGGCGCTGCTCAGGGGTGCGGCGTTCGCCGGTGACGAACTGATCCGGGTTGACCTTGATCAGCAGCAACTTGCACGGCAATGCGCCGTTCCAGAACGAATACTGTTTGTGGCTACGGATACCCATGCGCTTGCCCAGGTCTGGCGCGCCGGTAAACACCGCCGCTTCCCAGCCCATGCAGGCCTGGCGCAGACGCTCGCCGAGGTTCTGGTAGAGGTACAACAGGCTGGCTTCATCACCCAAGCGCTCGCCGTAAGGCGGGTTGCAGATGACCAGGCCTTTCTGGTTCTGGTCCGGACGCGGCTCGAACGTGCCGACTTCGCCCTGGTACACCTTGATCCAATGACTCAGCCCGGCGCGCTCAATGTTATTGCGCGCAGGCTGGATCAAGCGTGGGTCGGCTTCGTAGCCACGTACCCACAACGGCGGCTTGTTCATGCCGATGGCGGCACGCTCAGTGGCTTCTGCGTGCAATTTTTTCCACAGCGCCGGGACGTGGCCCAGCCAGGTGGTGAACCCCCACAGTTCACGGTTGAGGTTGGGGGCCATGTCGGCGGCGATCATTGCGCCCTCGACCAGAAAGGTACCCACACCGCACATCGGGTCCGTGAGTGCGCCGCCTTCGGCTGCAATACGCGGCCAGCCGGCGCGGATCAGGATCGCCGCCGCCAGGTTTTCCTTCAGGGGCGCCGCGCCCTGCTGCAGGCGGTAGCCGCGCTGGTGCAGGCTGTGGCCGGAAAGGTCCAGGGACAGGATGGCTTCGCCACGGTCCAGGCGCAGGTGAATGCGCAGGTCAGGGTTGATCTTGTCGATGGACGGACGTTCGCCGGTCGGGGTGCGCAGTTTGTCGACAATCGCATCCTTGACCTTCAGCGCGCCGAAGTGGGTGTTGTCGATGCCCGAACCGTGGCCGCTGAACTCCACCGCGAGGGTACCGTCGGGGACCATGTGGTCAGCCCATTCGATGTCCAGCACGCCGTGGTAAAGATCCTCGGCGTCCTTCATCGGGAAGCGCTTGAGCACCAGCAACACACGGTTGGCCAGGCGCGACCAGAGGCACAAGCGGTAGGCGGTTTCCATGTCGGCCATGCCGCGCACGGCCGAGGTGTGCTCGCGAGCTTCCTCAAGGCCAAGCCCGACGGCTTCCTCGATCAGCAGGCCTTCGAGGCCCTTGGGGCAGGTGAGGAAGAGTTCAAAACGGTCCGACATGGGGCATTCCAGGCTTTTCAGCAATAAGTGAACAGGCGACGCATCGCCGGTTCGGTTTTCAATCAAGCACTTTTCTTGAAGAGTGCTCGCGTGGCACGAATGTGCCGTTCCACCCCGTCTGACGGGCCCTTGAGCCTTTATTGGCGAGGCAGAAGAAGAATTTTGCGCAACAAAAAGAAATATTCCGACCCTTCGTCGAATAATAACCGACTGCAACAGGCGGGCATTCTCACCAAGGGATTAAACCTTTCCTCTGTGCAGGGCACATCATAGCTGGCTTTGCCCTATAAAAGGGGCGAATAACCAGCCCAGCTTATGGCTATAGCATCGTTATCGTTACGTGCTTATGACAAAACGATCATTGAAACCATGTGACCTATTGGTTAGAACTCAACACAGGTTGGCGCCGTAACGGTGCCAACACTTGGCTCGCCACGCCGGCAGCGAGCCCACCAACGGCAGAAAAACTCTGCCCGGCCTTGGACAAGGCCGAAGGATATCTAGACAGTCAACAAGTGAGGGAAACACCCTATGAGAAGACTTAAGCGTGATCCGTTGGAAAGAGCATTTTTACGCGGATATCAATATGGCGTTCATGGAAAATCCCGTGAGCTTTGCCCATTTACTCTACCGTCGGTACGCCAAGCCTGGATCAACGGCTGGCGAGAAGGACGCGGCGACAACTGGGACGGTATGACTGGCACTGCGGGCATCCACAGACTCAACGAACTTCACGCCGTCGGCTAATCAGGGCATTTAATTCCGACACACACCTTTGAAGCATGTAACGACTTAACCACGCGCGCCCCATCCGGGCGGCGGGCTTCGGCCCAGGGGCTCCTTCATGGAGCCCTTTTTATTGCCTGATCAGCGCAAGGCAGCGATGGCATCCACCGACTGGCGAATCAGCGCCGGCCCCTTATAGATAAAGCCGGAGTACAACTGCACCAGGCTGGCGCCGGCCGCGATCTTCTCAGCTGCGTGCTTGCCTTCGGTGATACCGCCCACCGCGATGATCGGCAAACGCCCAGCCAACTCGGCCGCCAGCACCTTGACGATATGGGTGCTCTTGTCACGCACCGGCGCGCCCGACAGGCCGCCCGCCTCGTCACCATGGGCCAGGCCTTCGACGCCCACGCGGCTGAGGGTGGTGTTGGTCGCAATCACCGCATCCATCCCTGAATCCACCAGGGCCTGGGCCACCAGTACGGTTTCTTCATCGCTCATGTCCGGCGCAATCTTGATAGCCAGCGGCACACGCTTGCCATGACGCACGGCCAGGTCTTCCTGACGCTGGCGCAAGGCTTCGAGCAGTTGCTTGAGGGAATCACCAAATTGCAGGCTGCGCAGGCCCGGGGTGTTGGGCGAGCTGACGTTGACGGTGACGTAGCTGGCGTGGGCGTAGACCTTGTCCAGGCAAATCAGGTAGTCATCCACCGCACGCTCCACCGGCGTGTCAAAGTTCTTGCCGATGTTGATACCCAGGATGCCGGTGTACTTCGCCGCCTGAACCCGCGACAGCAGATGGTCGACCCCGAGGTTGTTGAAGCCCATGCGATTGATGATCGCCTCCGCTTCCGGCAGGCGGAAAATGCGCGGCTTGGGATTGCCCGGTTGCGGCCGCGGCGTCACGGTGCCGATTTCGACAAAGCCGAAACCCAACTGCGCAAACCCGTCGATGGCCGCGCCGTTCTTGTCCAGGCCGGCTGCCAGCCCGACCGGGTTGGGGAAGTCCAGCCCCATCACCGACACCGGCACTTTCACCGGTGCCTTGCATACCAGGCCATTGAGCCCCAGGCGGCCACCGGCACCGATCAGGTCCAGGGACAGATCGTGGGAGGTTTCCGGAGAGAGTTTGAACAACAGCTGGCGGGCCAGGGTATACATGGGCGGGCTAGACTCGGATGGCGGCAAAAGGTGGCGGGGATTATAGCCGGGGTGGCGGCCTGCATGCGAGGCGTGCCACCTGATCTCATTGATGTTGCGCCGTCAACGCCTCATAACGCACCCAAATCTTTTCGGCATAGCGCAGACGCAATGCCTCACGCTGTGGCCCGGGCCCCGGCCCCACGTTGTAAGCCCCCACCGCCGTCCAGTTGTAGCCAAAACGCTGGATGAATTCGGCAAGAATCGAGGCGCCTACTTCCACCGACAGGCAAGGCTCGCTCAACAGCCGTTCTTCGGTAATGCCCTGCTTGAGCAAGCGCGGCAAGTGGATGCTGTTGATTTGCATCAAGCCGATATCCCGCGTGCCATTGCGGTTGGTGTAGTTCATCGCTTGCGCCCGGTAACCCGATTCGACCGAGGCGATAGCTTGCAGCAACTCCGGCTCAAGGTCGTAGCGGCTGGCCGCCTCTTCCCAGCAAAAGGCCCAGGCCTGGCTGCTGCCCATCAATACCCCGAGCACCAGGCCTATGCCCCATGCCTCAACCCTGGACATTGCTGGCCTGACCACAGACGGCGCACACGTGTGCCACTGCCCTGGGTTGATCACCTGTGCGCACCGGGCAGGTAAAGCGATAGCCCTTGCCATAAATCGTCTTGATAAAGCCTTTGTCGGCCCTCAAGTGCTTGCGCAGGGAATAAATACACCGCGTGAGTGACTCTTCGGCCACTTCACCCCGAGGCCAGGCCAGTTCCAGCAAACGGTCCTTGGTCATCAGCGCGCCACCGGAGGCCAGCAGCAACCGCAGCACGTGCCCCTCCTTGGGAGGCAACTGAATATCCGCCTCCACGCCCGTCAACCGGCCGTCGCCATGCAAGGTCCAACGCGCGAAAACCAGGGACGTCGTCGTTTCATCCGTCACGACGGCCATACGCACCTCTGTAGTCGACTACTGACATTCAAATCCTTATTGTGTGACCAGCTCATCTGCCATTGGCACGACTATAAAAAACCGGCTCGAATACCCGCGTTAGGAAAAAACCCATTCATTCGCCTTTTTTTGGCCGCAGCCGGTCAGACAATTCGCTAATGCACCCTTATCGCGGCAACCACTCCTGAAACGTCTCCTGCAATTCAACCCCTAGCCGATCCTCCAACTGCACCAACTCTCCCACTGCCATCAGTTGTCCATTGACCCGCACCTCCACACAGCGGGTGACGCCTGGGTCCAAGGGCAGCACCTTCCCCGGTGCGAATGCGGCCAAACGCTTGCGGCTGATCAGTTGCTCCTGCAGCAATATTTCCAGGTGCATGGACAAACGCCTTTTTCAGGGGGAAAACTCCGGGTCCGCTCCCAGGAACGCACGTCGCACACGCTCGTGTTGCGCGGCGCTCAACTGAGGTGGGCCAATCCAGGGCAGTACATCGCCATCTACGCCAGCCTGCCTTGGCGAGGCGTCATCCAGCGGCTGGGCGACGTCCAGCTCGGCCACCAGTTTTTCGATGACCTTCACTTGGGCGGGTGGGCCCTTGACCAACAGACTGTTGGTATCCGGATAGGCCATCACCGCAAGGCGGCCATCGGCCAGCTGGTCCTTCTGCGCCTGGGATAGCCGAGCTTCGAGCATGGAGGCCATGCCCGGTACCTGGACCTTGTTGGCTCCCGCGCCCTGCAGGTGATCGTCCACGAGGACATTGATCACTTTCACCACGCCGAATACCGGGGCGCGCTCTGGCACCTTGCGAGGGGGTCGGTCCATCCGTTGGGCGAGACGCAACACCTGGTCGACATAACTGGAAGGGCCGGTTACATAGAACGTACGCCCGCCGTGTTCCCGCAATGGGTAACGCGGCTCATCCAGCCCCGCACGGCGCATGATGCCGCGCAGCCTACTGACGGAAATATGCCGCAGCACCACGGCCGAGCTTCTCGCGTCGTCGGCGGCGTAGAACGGCAACACCTCGCCACAGGCCGTACGACTGCCCAGCAACAGCGCGGCGCACATCAGCGCGCTGTACAGCCAGCGGCAATTGAGGGTTGCGAGTAAATCAGCGTGCACCGTGGATATGCCTGGCGGTCTGGCCTGAAGAAGCGGCCATACTGCGAGGCGCACGAGGATCAATCATGATGGAAAGTTGACGGCCAACTGCGACGTCCTGCCCATGGCATGTGCCTTGCTTTGCATTCTGGATCAGGCTCGCACCAACGGCGGCACGGGCCTACGGACAAAGGCGTCGTTCCCCTGCAATGGCCTATACGCCAACCTGGGAAACGGCGCTTTTTTTTCAGAAAAAGGCAGGTATTGATGAACGATCCGCTGGCTTGGGTAAACGGCAGCGATGCCCCGGAAAAGAGCAGCCTGGACCTGGGGTTCATGGCCCTGACCGATTGCGCCTCGCTGGTGGTCGCCGCCACCCAGGGCTTCGCCCAACCCTACGGCCTCACACTCAACCTCAAGCGCCAAGCGTCCTGGGCCAACCTGCGCGACAAGCTGGTCAGCGGTGAACTGGACGCCGCCCACAGTCTCTACGGGCTGATCTATGCCGTACACCTGGGCATCGGCGGCGTCGCCCCCAGCCCCATGGCGGTGCTGATGGGGCTGAACCAGAATGGCCAGGGCATCAACCTGTCCCAAGGCCTGCAACGGCAAGGGGTGATCACTCCTGAAGCATTGAAACGCCATGTGCACCAAAGCCGGACAAAACTGACCTTCGCCCAGACGTTTCCCACCGGCACCCACGCCATGTGGTTGTATTACTGGCTGGCGAGCCAAGGCATTCATCCCTTGCAGGATGTGAACAGCGTAGTAGTGCCGCCGCCACAAATGGTGGCGCACCTGCAAGCCGGACGCATCGATGGCCTTTGCGTGGGTGAACCCTGGTGCGCCAGCGCAGTGCAACAGAACCAGGGCTTCACCCTGGCGACCAGCCAGGCGATCTGGCCGGACCACCCGGAAAAAGTCCTGGGCTGCACCCAAGCCTTCGTTGACGCCTACCCCAATACCGCACGCGTGCTGGTCATGGCGATCCTCGAGGCCAGCCGGTTTATCGAGCAGAGCCGTGAAAACCGCCGCTCTACCGCCCAGTTGCTCAGTGCCCCTGAATACCTCGATGCGCCTGTGGCCTGCATCGAACCGCGCTTGCTGGGACACTATGAGGATGGCCTGGGCAACCAATGGCAGGATCCCCATGCGCTGCGCTTTTTCGCCGACGGCGAGGTGAACCTGCCCTACCTCAGCGATGGCATGTGGTTCATGACCCAGTTCCGGCGCTGGGGCTTGCTGCGTGAAGACCCGGACTACCTGGGCGTCGCCCGGCAGGTGCAGCAACTGGCGCTGTACCGCCAGGCGGCCGAGGCGCTAGGCATTACCCCTGGCAACTCGGACATGCGCCGCAGCCAGTTGCTCGACGGCAAGACCTGGGACGGCAGCGACCCCGCCGGCTATGCCCGCAGCTTCCACCTGCATGCCTTGGCCAATGACGCCAACCGCCAAGCGCTGCGCTGACAGGAGCCCGACGATGCTGCGAATCCTGTTGATCAACGACACCCCGCGCAAGGTCGGGCGCCTCAAGGCGGCATTGACCGAGGCCGGCTTCGAGGTGATCGATGAGTCCGGCTTGACCATCGACCTGCCCGCACGCGTCGAAACAGTGCGCCCGGATGTGATCCTGATCGATACCGAATCACCCGGGCGCGATGTGATGGAGCAAGTGGTGCTGGTCAGCCGTGATCAGCCCCGGCCCATCGTGATGTTCACCGACGAGCACGACCCGAATGTGATGCGCCAGGCCATCAAGTCCGGCGTCAGTGCCTATATCGTTGAAGGCATTCACGCCCAGCGCCTGCAACCGATCCTCGATGTGGCCATGGCGCGCTTCGAAAGTGACCAGGCCCTGCGCGCCCAGCTGCATGCCCGCGACCAGCAACTGGCCGAACGCAAGCGCATCGAATTGGCCAAGGGCCTGTTGATGAAAATGAAGAGCTGTAACGAAGAAGAGGCCTACACCCTGATGCGCCGCCAGGCCATGAGCCGTCAACAGAAACTGATCCAGGTGGCAGAGCAGATTATTGCCATGAGCGAGTTGCTCGGCTGATGTGGCTCAGCTCTTGCTAAAGAATTATCACAGGTAGCCAACGGCGGTTGCCCCCTCCACGACAAAGACGTCGCCCACCCGGTTTGCCCTCGCGAACCCGGTGGCGGCGTTTTTTCGTTTCTAGACCCCCAACCGTTGAGGTGCGTGATGAAATCAAGCTTCTGGAAATCCGGGCACACCCCGACCCTGTTTGCCGCGTTCTTGTATTTCGACCTGAGCTTCATGGTCTGGTACCTGTTGGGCCCCCTGGCGGTGCAGATTGCCGCTGACTTGCATCTGACCACCCAACAGCGTGGCCTGGTGGTGGCCACGCCGATCCTGGCGGGCGCGGTGCTGCGCTTCTTGATGGGGATGCTGGCCGACAAGCTGTCGCCCAAGACCGCCGGGCTGATTGGCCAGGTGATTGTGATCGTGGCGCTGTTCTGCGCCTGGAAGCTGGGGATCCACAGCTACGGACAAGCGTTGCTGCTGGGCATGTTCCTGGGCATGGCCGGTGCGTCCTTCGCGGTCGCCCTGCCCTTGGCGTCCCAGTGGTACCCGGCAGAGCACCAGGGCAAAGCCATGGGCATCGCCGGCGCCGGCAACTCCGGCACCGTGTTTGCCGCGCTGTTGGCGCCCGTGCTGGCGGCCGCGTTTGGTTGGAGCAACGTGTTCGGCTTTGCGCTGATCCCACTGGTGCTGACCCTGATCGTGTTCGCCTGGCTGGCGCGCAATGCGCCTGAACGGCCAAAAGCCAAAGCCATGGCCGACTACTTCAAGGCCTTGGGCGACCGTGACAGCTGGTGGTTCATGTTCTTCTACAGCGTGACCTTCGGCGGGTTTATCGGCCTGGCCAGCGCCCTACCCGGCTACTTCAACGACCAGTACGGCCTGAGCCCGGTGACCGCCGGCTACTACACCGCCGCCTGTGTATTCGGCGGCAGCCTGATGCGCCCCTTGGGCGGCGCCCTGGCAGACCGGTTCGGCGGGATCAAGACTCTGCTCGGCATGTACAGCGTGGCGGTGATCTGCATTGCGGCCGTGGGGTTCAACCTGCCCAGTTCCTACGCGGCGCTGGCGCTTTTTGTCTGCACCATGCTCGGCCTGGGCGCCGGCAATGGCGCGGTATTCCAATTGGTGCCGCAGCGTTTTCGCAGTGAGATCGGCGTCATGACCGGCCTGATCGGCATGGCCGGTGGCATCGGCGGCTTCGCCCTTGCGGCAGGCATGGGCGCCATCAAGCAGAGCACCGGCAGCTATCAACTGGCCTTGTGGTTGTTCGCCAGCCTCGGTGTGCTGGCGTGGTTCGGCCTGCATGGAGTGAAGCGGCGCTGGAGAACCACCTGGGGTTCGGCCGCCGTGACCGCCGCCCGCGTCTGATGAGCCTGCGACTGAGCGTCGCCCAGGCCAGCGCCATCGGCCCACGCAGCGAAAACCAGGATGCGCTGCGGGTGGTCACGCCCATGGCAGAACTGGCCGCGAGTAAAGGCTACCTGTGCGCACTGGCCGACGGCGTCAGCCAATGCGCCGACGGTGGCCTGGCCGCACGCTCGACCTTGCAGGCCCTGGCCCTGGACTACTACGCCACGCCACAGACCTGGAGCGTGGCCCAGGCGCTGGAGCGTCTGTTACTGGCGCAGAATCGCTGGTTGCAAGCCAACGGCGGTGGGCAGCCTTTGCTCACCACCCTCAGCGCCCTGGTGTTTCGCGGGCAACGTTTCACCCTGGCCCATGTCGGTGATTGCCGGGCGTACCGTTGGCTTGACGGCGAGTTGCAGCGCATCAGCGAAGACCATGTGTGGGAACAGCCGGGCATGCAACATGTGCTCAAGCGCGCCCTCGGCCTGGATCAGCATCTGGTGCTGGACTTTCTTGATGGCCAACTGCGCGAGGGCGAAAGTTTCCTGCTGCTCAGCGATGGGGTGTGGGCCACACTGGGCGATCACAGCATCGGCGCGATCCTGCGCGAGCAAAACGACCTCGACCTGGCCGTCAACACCCTGGTCAACGCCGCCCACCTGGCGGGTAGCCAAGACAACGCCAGCGCCTTGCTGGTGCGCATCGATCAACTCGGCGCCGCCACCCTCGGCGACGCCTTGGTACAGTTGCAGCAATGGCCACTGCCGCCACCGCTTAAAGTCGGGCAAACCTTTGAAGGCTGGCAGGTGCATAGCGTGCTGGCGCAGAGTCGCCAGTCGTTGCTGTACCGCGTGCACGATGCCCAGGGGCAACCCTGGCTGCTCAAGACCTTGCCGTTGCGTTGCGAGGATACCGATGCGGCCCAGGCCTTGTTATCGGAGGAATGGTTTCTGCGCCGGGTCGCCGGCCGCGCCTTTCCCGAAGTGCATGCCGCCAGCGGTCGTCAGCATTTGTACTACGTGATGCGCGAATACGCCGGGCAAACCCTGGCCCAACTGTTCCAACAACAGGGCCCGCTGCCGTTAGCGCAATGGCAGTCGATTGCCGAACGCTTGCTGCGCGCCGTGGGCCTGCTGCATCGCCGGCAGATCCTGCACCGCGACATCAAGCCGGAAAACCTGCTGCTGGGAGAAGATGGCGAACTGCGGGTGCTGGACTTCGGCCTGGCCTATTGCCCCGGGCTCTCCGAGGACCGTGCCTACCTGCTGCCCGGCACCCCAAGCTTCATCGCGCCCGAGGCGTTCGCTGGCGAGCATCCTACGGCGCAACAGGATTTGTATAGCGTCGGCGTGACCTTGTATTACCTGCTGACCGGGCATTACCCCTACGGTGAAATCGAGGCCTTCCAACGGCCCAGGTTTAACCAGCCCGTCAGCGCCAGCCGTTATCGACCCGACTTGCCGGAGTGGTTGCCACACAGCCTGGAACGAGCGGTGACCGCTGCCCCGGCCCAACGTTATGAAACCGCCGAAGAATGGCTGTTGGTGCTGGAGCAGGCCGACCGCCGCGAATTGAGCCTACGCCCACGGCCATTGCTCGAACGCGAACCCTTGAAGGTCTGGCAGACCCTGGCGGTGGCTTCAATGCTGCTCAATCTGGTGCTGCTGTACTGGCTGCTGCACCACTAACGGGCAGAATTCGCCGGCTCTCTGTGTAAACGCCCAGTAAAACTGGGGCTATAGGGACTTGGCACAGCTGCTGCATTAGCTTTCCCAACACCCCACATATAGCCGCTCCTTCAACGACGAAGGGCCGAGCTTCCCGAGAGAACGGGACCAGGACAAAGGCGTCCTCGCTAGCTGACTAGCGGGGACGCCTTTTTTGTTTGCGCACGATTTGTCGAGCCATTGCGGAGAACGACATGAAAAAACTCAAACTGGTGATGATCGGCAACGGCATGGCCGGGGTTCGCACCCTGGAAGAACTGCTCAAGCTGAGCAGTGAGCTGTACGACATCACCGTGTTCGGCGCCGAGCCTCACACCAATTACAACCGCATCCTGTTGTCGCCGGTACTGGCCGGTGAGCAAACCTTCGAAGAGATCGTGCTCAACGACCTGGACTGGTACCTGAACAACAACGTCAAGCTGCTGCTCAACCGCAAGGTGGTGCAGATCGACCGGGTCAAGCGCAAAGTCATCGCCGAAGACGGCACCGAGGCCGAGTATGACCGCCTGCTGATCGCCACCGGTTCCACACCGTTTATCCTGCCGATTCCCGGCAACACCTTGCAGGGCGTGATTGGCTACCGCGACATCGCCGACACCCAGGCGATGATCGACACCGCCAAGACTCACAAGCATGCAGTGGTAATCGGCGGCGGCCTGCTCGGCCTGGAAGCGGCCAACGGCCTGATGCTGCGCGGCATGCACGTGACGGTGGTGCACATCGGTGAATGGCTGCTGGAGCGGCAACTGGACAAGACCAGCGGCCAGTTGCTGCAAACCGAACTGGAGAGCCGCGGTCTGGTGTTTCGCCTGTGCGAGCAAACCCAGGCCCTGCACGATGCCGGCAATGGCCGCGTCGGCTCGGTGCAGTTCAAAAATGGCGACATCATCCCCGCCGACCTGGTGGTGATGGCCGCCGGCATCCGCCCCAATACCGAGCTCGCGGAAAAGTGCGGCATCCCCTGCAACCGTGGGATCCTGGTCAACGACACCATGCAAACCTACGACCCGCGCATCTATGCCATCGGTGAATGCGCCAGCCATCGCGGCATCGCCTATGGCCTGGTGGCGCCGTTGTTCGAGCAAGCCAAGGTCTGCGCCAATCACCTGGCCCAATTGGGGTTTGCCACTTACAAGGGCTCGGTGACCTCGACCAAGCTGAAAGTCACCGGCATCGACCTGTTCTCCGCCGGCGACTTCATGGGTGGCGAAGGCACCGAGACCATCACCCTCTCCGACCCGATTGGCGGCGTGTACAAGAAGCTGGTGATCAAGGACGACATCCTGGTCGGTGCCTGTCTGTACGGCGATACCGCCGATGGCGGCTGGTATTTCCGCCAGATCCGTGAGAACCACGCCATCGGTGAAATCCGCGATCACCTGATGTTTGGCGAGAATGCACTCGGCGATGTCGGCCATCAAGGCCAGGACAAAGCCATGAGCATGGCCGATAGCGCCGAAGTCTGCGGCTGCAATGGCGTGTGCAAGGGCACCATCGTCAAGGCGATCCAGGAACAAGGGTTGTTCAGTGTCGATGAGGTGAAAAAACACACCAAGGCTGCCAGCTCCTGTGGCTCCTGTGCCGGGCTGGTCGAGCAGATCCTGATCAACACCGTGGGCGGCGCCGCCGACGTCAAACCCAAAAGTGAAAAAGCCATCTGCGGCTGCAGCGACCTCAACCACGGGCAGATCCGCCAGGCCATTCGCGAGCAACATCTGCTGACCATCGACAGCACTATGCGTTACCTGAACTGGCGCACCCCCAATGGCTGCGCCACCTGCCGCCCGGCGCTCAACTATTACCTGATCTCCACCTGGCCCGGCGAAGCCAAGGACGACCCGCAATCGCGGCTGATCAACGAACGGGCCCACGCCAATATTCAAAAGGACGGCACCTACTCCGTGGTACCACGGATGTGGGGCGGCGTGACCAATCCTTCAGAGCTGCGCCGCATCGCCGATGTGGCCGACAAGTACAACGTGCCGATGGTCAAGGTCACTGGCGGCCAGCGCATCGACTTGCTCGGTATCAAGAAGCAGGACTTGCCAGGGGTATGGAAGGACCTGGATATGCCGTCCGGGCATGCCTATGGCAAATCCATCCGTACCGTCAAAACCTGTGTGGGCAGCGAGTTCTGCCGGTTTGGTACGCAGAACTCCACACAACTGGGCATCGAGCTGGAGCATGACCTGTTCAATATGTGGTCGCCCCACAAGGTCAAGTTGGCGGTGTCCGGTTGCCCACGTAACTGCTCGGAGGCGGGCATCAAGGATGTGGGCATTATCGGCGTCGACTCGGGCTGGGAGATGTACATCGGCGGCAACGGCGGGATCAAGACTGAAGTCGCGGAGTTCTTCGTCAAGGTGAAAACCGCCGAGCAAGTGCGCGAATACAACGGCGCGTTCCTGCAGTTGTACCGCGAAGAAGCCTTCTACCTGGAGCGCACCGTGCACTACCTGCAGCGAGTGGGCATGGAGCATATCAAGAGGGCCGTATTGGAAGACCCGGCGCGCCGCCAAGCCCTCAATGAGCGTTTGCAATTCTCGCTGTCATTCGAGCAGGACCCGTGGAAGGAACGCCTGGAACAGCCGCTGCTGAAAAAGGAATTCGACGTGATCCCCGTCAAACAACTGGAGGTCTCGCTATGAACTGGCTGGATATCTGCGCCCTCGATGAAATCAACGCGCTGGGCTCGCGCATCATCAGCGGGCCGAAAGGTGACATCGCGATTTTTCGCACCAGTGACGACGAAGTCTTTGCCCTCGACGACCGCTGCCCGCACAAGGGCGGGCCGCTGTCCCAAGGCTTGATCTACGGCAAGCGGGTGGCCTGCCCATTGCACAATTGGCAGATCGACCTTGAGTCCGGCCAAGCCCAGGCCCCGGATATCGGCTGTGCCCACCATCACCAGGCCCGGGTCGAAAACGGCCGGGTGATGCTGGCCCTGCGGGACGCGGGTTGATGAACCGCCAGACCACCGCGTCCACCTGCTGTTATTGCGGGGTGGGCTGCGGCGTGCTGATCGAGCATGACGGCGAACAGATCCTGGGGGTGCAAGGCGACCCCAGCCATCCGGCCAACTTCGGCAAGTTGTGCAGCAAAGGCGCGAGCCTGCACCTGACCGGCGACTTGAGCGCCCGCGCCCTCTACCCGCAATTACGCTTGGGCAAAGCACTGGCACGCACTCGCACCGACTGGGACACCGCCCTGGAACATGCGGCCAACGTGTTCGCCGAGACCATTGCCGAACACGGGCCCGACAGTGTGGCGTTCTATATCTCCGGGCAACTGCTGACCGAGGACTACTACAGCTTCAACAAGTTGGCGCGGGCGTTGGTGGGCACCAACAATATCGACAGCAACTCCCGCCTATGCATGTCTTCGGCGGTGGTCGGCTACAAGCGCAGTCTGGGCGCCGATGCACCGCCGTGCAGTTATGAAGACCTGGAAAACAGCGACTGCGTGATGATCGTCGGCAGCAATATGGCCTACGCCCACCCGGTATTGTTCCGACGCCTGGAGCAAGCCAAGGCGCAACGCCCGCAGATGAAAGTGCTGGTGATTGACCCTCGGCGTACCGACACCTGCGACTTGGCCGACCTGCACCTGGCGATCTTGCCGGGCACGGATGTGGCGTTGTTCCACGGGATTTTGCATCTGTTGCTGTGGGAAGACTGGGTCGACCGCGCGTTTATCCAGGCCCACACCGACGGCTTGGCCGAACTCAAGCGCCTGGTGCATGACTACACGCCGCAGATGGTCACGCAGCTGTGCGGTATCAGCGTCGAACAGTTACGCCTGTGCGCGCAGTGGGTCGGCACCTCCAGCAGCTTTTTGTCGCTGTGGTGCATGGGCCTTAACCAGTCCACCGCCGGCAGCGCCAAAAACAGCGCGCTGATCAACCTGCATTTAGCCACGGGGACCATTGGCCGCCCGGGCTGCGGGCCGTTTTCCCTGACCGGCCAACCGAACGCCATGGGCGGGCGCGAAACCGGCAGCCTGTCCAATTTGCTGCCAGGCCACCGCGACGCGGCCAACCCAGAACACCGCGCTGAAGTGGCGGCCTATTGGGGCGTGGAACAACTGCCGGCGACCACCGGCCTTACCGCCATCGAACTGTTTGAACAGGTGCAGGCTGGCAAGATCAAGGCGTTGTGGATTGCCTGTACCAACCCTGCCCAATCGCTGCCCGACCAGAACGCGGTGCGCGCCGCTTTGGCAGCGTGCCCGTTCGTGGTGTTGCAGGAAGCGTTTCGTAACACCGAAACCGCCGCCTATGCCGACCTGCTATTGCCCGCCGCCAGTTGGGGTGAAAAAGACGGCACGGTGACCAACTCCGAGCGGCGTATTTCCCACGTGCGCCGCGCCATCAACCCACCGGGTGAAGCACGCGCGGATTGGGCGATCACGGTGGATTTCGCCCAGCGCCTGGAGCGCCGTCTGCGTCCAGGGCAGCCGAGCCTGTTCGCCTTTGAGCAAGCGACGCAGCTGTTTGATGAATTCAAGCCACTGACCCAAGGCCGTGACCTGGATATGTCCGGCATCAGCCACGCCCTGCTCGACCAGCTCGGCCCGCAGCAATGGCCGTTTCCCGAGGGTGCGCAGGCGGGTACATCGCGCTTGTACACCGACGGTATTTTCCCCACTGACACTGGGCGGGCGCAGTTTGTCGCCGAGCCTTATCGCGCCGCCAAGGAACAGCGCGATGCGCGATTTCCGTTGACCCTGCTCACCGGTCGCTTGCGTGACCAATGGCACGGCATGAGCCGCACCGGCACCGCCGCGCAGTTGTTCGGGCACGTCAGTGAGGCGCTGTTGAGCCTGCACCCGGACGAATTACGCCGCCACCGCTTCAAAGAGGGTGACCTGGTCAGCCTGAAAAGCCGTCGCGGCAGCGTGATCGTCGCCGTGGGCAGCGATGACAGTGTGCGCCCCGGCCAAGCGTTCCTGCCCATGCACTGGGGCGACCGTTTTCTCAAGGGCGGGGTCAATACCCTCACGCAACCGGCGTTCGACCCTTTGTCCAAGCAGCCGGAGCTCAAGCACAGCGGCGTGCGCCTGGAAGCAGTGCAACTGCCATGGCAGCTGTTTGCACTGATCGAAGGCGATGTGCAGCAGCACTTCGAAGCCTTGCGCCCACTGTGTGAAACCTTTGCCTACGTCAGCCTGAGCCTGGCCGGCCGCGAACGCCCCGCGCTGCTGGTGCGCGCCGCGCATACCGAGGCGCCCGACCTGCAACTGTTGACCCGCATCGACCACCTGCTGGGCCTCAACGACGGCCCGGTAATGGCCTATGACGACCCGCGCCGCTCAATCGGCAAGCGCGTGAAAATCGAGAAAGGCCGCATCACCGCCCTGCGCCTGGCCGGCGAAACCCTGGCCCGTCACTGGCTGCAAAGCCTGTGGCTGGAAGGCCGGGCCGATGAGCAACTGCGGCGCTGGTTGCTGGCGCCCTTGAGCGCGCCACCGGGCGGTACCACGGCCAGCAACAAGATTGTGTGCAACTGCAAGAACGTCAGCGAAAACGCCGTGTGTGCCGGTATCGGCAGCGGCCTGGACCTGGATGGCCTCAAACAGGCACTGGGCTGCGGCACCCAATGCGGATCCTGCGTGCCGGAAATCAAACGTCTTTTGGCCAGCAACCCGCAGCCAATCGCCATCAGTGTGTAAGGGGAACAACATGAGCGCAAAAGTGTGGCTGGTAGGCGCTGGGCCTGGTGACCCGGAGTTGCTGACCCTCAAAGCGGTCCGGGCGCTGCAGGCAGCGGACGTCGTGCTGATTGATGATCTGGTCAACCCGGCAGTACTGGAACACTGCCCCAGCGCCCGGGTGATTACCGTCGGCAAGCGCGGGGGCTGTCGCTCTACCCCGCAGGAGTTTATTCACCGCCTGATGTTGCGTTATGCACGCCAGGGCAAGTGCGTGGTACGCCTTAAAGGCGGTGACCCGTGTATTTTTGGCCGCGGTGGCGAAGAGGCAACCTGGCTGCGCGAGCGCGGAGTCGAGGTGGAACTGGTCAATGGCATCACCTCAGGGCTGGCCGGGGCGACCCAGTGTGACATCCCATTGACCTTGCGCGGGGTGAGCCGGGGAGTGACCTTGGTCACCGCGCATACCCAGGATGACAGCAGCTTGAACTGGCGTGCGCTGGCTGAAGGTGGCACCACGCTGGTGGTGTATATGGGCGTGGCCAAGCTGGAAGAAATCCGCGAACAGTTGCTCAACGGCGGCATGGCTGCGGATATGCCGGTGGCAATGATCGAAAACGCTTCGTTGCCCCAACAACGGGAATGCCGCAGCTCGCTTGCGGCCATGCATGAAGCTGCAAAAGACTTTGCACTCAAAAGCCCGGCCATCCTGGTGATTGGCCAGGTTGCCGGCACCGCACAGACGACCAGTATCGCAACTGCAGCTAGCGCCTGAAGCAAATCGCAGGCGAAAAAAAGCCCGGCCTGAGCCGGGCTTTTCTTTACTCAGTAATTACTGAGCTTGAGCTTCAACCGACGCTTCTACGCGACGGTTAACAGCGCGACCAGCTTCAGTTGCGTTGTCAGCAACTGGGCGGGATTCGCCGTAACCAACAGCAGTTACACGGCTAGGAGCAACGCCGTCTTTAACCAGGACTTGCTTAACAGCGTCAGCACGACGCTGGGACAGCTTCTGGTTGTAAGCGTCTGGACCTACGGAGTCAGTGTGACCAGCAACTTCTACGTTGGTAGCTGGGTACTGAGCCATGAAGTCGGCCAAGTTTTTAACGTCGCCGTAGCTGTTAGGCTTAACAACGGCCTTGTCGAAGTCGAACTTAACGTCCAGCTCAACACGAACAACCTGAGCAACCGGAGCTTCTGGCTCTGGAACTGGCTCTGGAGCTGGTGCTGGGGTAGGAGCTGGAGCAGCTGCGCCAGCGTTACCGCCGAAGTTCACGCCCAGGCCAACCAGTGCGGAGTAGTCCCACTTGCCGTTGTCCAGACCATAGTCAGCTTCAACACCAGCACGAGCGTACAGGTTGTTGGTGAAGTAGTACTTCACGCCGGTACCGATGGTAGCGAAAGTGGTCTGGTCGCGACCGCTGTGGCCGTCAGCCTGAACGTTGGTACGGCTCTGGTGGCCGAAACCGCCTTCAACGTATGGACGCAGGCTATCAACGCCAGCCTGACCGAAGTGGTACTGAGCAACGAGGCTGCCAGTGTCACCTTTGATCTTCTGGTTGCCAGTGCCGTCGTTCGAACGGGTGTGGTTGGTCTTGTCGTACGACAGATTCAACGACAGATCGTCGGTCAGGAAGTAACCAATGCGAGCGCCTGGGTTGAAGCCGTCTTCGATGTGCTTAACGCTATCGTTGTACTGCTTCTTGTAGAACAGCTCGCCTTCAACTGCGCCTTGGCCTTGTGCCAGAACGCCGAAAGAAGTAGCGGCAATAAGAGAACCAATGGCCAAGCCCAAGGTGTTTTTCAGTTTCATCCGTTAAATCCCCATCTGGTGATTGTAAAGCAGTCCCACAAACCGGGGGACAACTCGGCGACAAGTCTAACAGAACTTGCCTACACGTAAGAGATATTTGCTACGCACTAAGTTTCAGTCTCGCCCGCAAATTTCTCACGTAATTTATCAAGAGCACGCTTGTACCGCATTTTTGTAGCACTCAAACCCATATGCATGATGTCAGCGATTTCCTGAAATTCCAGCTCTGCGACAAATCGAAGCACCAGAATTTCGCGGTCAATCGGGTTCACATGCACCAACCAGCGATCAAGTCCGCCCTTTTCCTCGGGTGCCGGCGCCTTCTCTTCAGACGCCTCCTCAAGGGGGTCCAGACTCAAAGCGTCCATCAAGCGACGCTTTCGCCGTTCCTTCCGATACTGCGTGATGCACTCGTTGTACGTGATGCTGTACAGCCAGGTCTTGAACTTCGATTTGCCCTCGAAGTTCTTCAGGCCGTATAGCACCTTGAGCATCACTTCCTGACAGACATCATCCGCATCTCTATCGTTCCCCAAATACCTTGAACAAACGTTGAACAGAGTGCGTTGATACCTGCGCATCAATTCTTCGTACGCGCGTGTTACGTGAAACAGCTCCGTGTGCGAGCGCGCGACCAACTCCTCATCAGAGAGCTCACGGGGGTCATAGCGCGTGGACAGCGTTTGGGCTTTATTCAAAACAAGTCGTGCCGACAGTCAGGTCAATGTCCGCTGCAACCCGGTCACCCGGGTTTGCGGCGGCGTACATTAGCAGGATTTGCCGGATTAGCGGCTACTGACCTGCTGCTCCAGGAGAATCCGGTTGGACAGCGACACCAGTTCCCCGTCATCGGTCAGCACGGTTGTCTTGACTGTGCCGATCTCCTCGATTTGCCCTTCGACCTCGCCCACACGCACCTGTTGCCCAACTTGATACAGCTCACGCACATAGATTCCCGCAAGAATCTGACCGGCAATTTCCCGGCTTCCCAACCCCATGGCCAGCGCAACTGCCAGACCAACGGTAATCAAAACAATCACAATCACGTGGTTAAGCAGGTCAGTCTTGACCTCCAACTGGCTGATCGCGACAGAAATACTGATGATGATCACCAGCCCCTGGGCGATTCTCCCAAGGCCCGCCGCGTAGTCCAAGCCCACGCCTTCGGCGGCCCCGCGCACCAGCCCGTTGGCCAATTGCGCGAGTAAAACCCCCACCAGCAGCACCAGCGCGCCGCCGAACACTTTCGGCAAATACAGTGCCAGCATGTCGAGCGTAGCTGAAACTCGCTCAAGTCCAAGGGACTGCGCTGCAGAAACCAGAAAAATAAGTAGAACGAACCAATAGACGATCTTGCCGATCAGGGTCGAAATCGGTACTTGCAACCCCGCGCGGCCGAGCAATTTGGTCAGGCCAGTGCCGGCCATCAGGCGATCGAGGCCCAGTTTGGCAAGCAATTTGGACAGCAGGGTATCGAGCAGCTTGGCGACGACAAACCCCAGCAATACCAGGACCAGGGCACCAAACAGGTTGGGAATGAAATTCGCCACCTTGGTCCACAATGCGGTCATCGCGGTGACCAGACTCTGGGTCCAGAGATCAAGTTCCATATTCAATCAGCCTTATCAGCAGTGCTAGCAAGAGGTTTACGCCGGGAAACCGGTGACACATGGGCCGAACCATTGTTCAGGGCCATCATCAACGCCGGCAACCAACGCCCGAGCAGACCGAACAGGTCACCCGCCCCTACCTGACGGTTGGCGGTTTTCAGTACGCGGCCCAGGCAAGCATCGTCATCACGGTTGGATGGCGAAGCATTGAGCATGTCACGCAAAGACTGTTCGAACGGATCGTGCATAGAGACCTCTCGCAAGTGATTTAAAAGACGAGGGTAAAATTCATCGGGTCACATCGGCCCTTTCTTACGTTCAGGTCATATTCAGGTCAAACCCAGCGCAATCGTCGAAATAACCACCATTGCCCCAGTGCCACAGACACCATCAACAGGCACGCGATCATGAATCCATAAGGGCTGGCAGAGAATGGAATGCCGCCCACATTTATACCGAGCAGGCCGGTGAGAAAACTCATCGGCAAGAAGATCCCGGTGATGATCCCGAAGCGGTACATGGTGCGGTTCATGCGCAGGCTCAAGCGCCGGTCTTCGGCCTCAAGCACAAGCCCCACGCGCTCTCTGGCCAATTCCAGCTCTTCCAGGTAGCGGGTCAGGCTGTTGTGTAACTCGTTCCAGTAGTCGGCATCGTCGTCGCAGAACCATGCCAATTTGATGCGCGTGAGTTGGGCAAAAATATCCCGCTGGGGGGCCAGGAAACGCTTGAGCCCGGCAGCCCTTCGACGGATCTGCAGAACGCTGCCGTGCTCCGGAGTATACCGTTCGTCGGCATCGAGATTTTCTTCCTCGGAATCGACGATTTCAGACAAGCCAGCAACCAGATCCTGCACTTTATTGGTCAGGTACTGGGCCATATAAAGGATGAGTTCAGACGCCGTCTTGGGGCCTTTGCCGTCTGCCAATTGCACCAGTAACTCATCGGTAGCGCGCAAGGGGCGCAAACGCAGGGAGATCACGCGGTTGGCGGCGGCAAAGATGCGCACCGACACCATGTCTTCGGGCTCGGCGCCTGGGTTTAGATTGATCCCGCGCAGAAACAACAGCAGTTCGGCGTCCGGCAGCGGCAACAGGCGTGGGCGAGTGTTCTCCTCCAGCAGCAGATCACAGGCAAACTCGCTCAGGCCGCTGGATTTACGCAGCCAGGTCTGGGTTTGAGGATGGCTGCGATCCCAGTGCAGCCACAGGCTTTCCTGGGGCTGCAACTGCAAATCGTCGAGCTCAGTCCGGGCAATCGAACGCGCACCGCCTTTACCGTCCAGCACCAGGGCATGCACCAGCCCCCATTGCGCGTTTTCTTCTTCGAACATCCTCACCCCGATCGGTTACGGCAGTTTATTCAGGCATTTTCAGTGGGGTGGGCGACACGATCACCCCGTTGTTGTCGGCATAAATGTACTCACCGGGGCGGAACGTCACGCCCCCGAATGTCACCGCCACGTTCAGGTCGCCAAGGCCGCGCTTGTCGGTTTTTTTCGGGTGCGAGGCCAGGGCCTGCACGCCCAGGTCGGTCTGGGCGATGACGTCGACATCACGGATGCAGCCGTAGATCACCAGCCCTTCCCAACCATTTTTCGCGGCTTTCTCGGCAATCATGTCTCCCAGCAACGCGCAGCGCAGGGAACCGCCACCGTCGACCACCAGCACTTTGCCAGCGCCGGGCAGGTCTGCCTGCGCCTTGACCAGGGAGTTATCCTCGAAGCATTTGAGGGTGACAATTTCGCCGCCAAAGGAGTCTCGGCCACCGAAGTTGCTGAACATCGGCTCCACTACCTGCACCAGCTCCGGGTAGGCGTCACACAGGTCGGGGGTCACGTAATGGTTCATCGAGAAACTCCTGTCATCAAAGAAGAGGTCGAACATCCACGGTGCACATCAAGAAAACGCCCCGCGACAGGCATTCTTTAAGTGCCTGCGCGTTGGCGGCGGCCATGATCAAACCCTGATCCGCGCAACGCAATACACGTTGCGCGACTGAATATGACCAGAAGCGCCTGGCGCGTCATATCTTAGCCGCAACCATTCAAGAGTGAAACGCCCCTGGCAGAGCGTTTCGTCAAACCGTTGCAGCCACCTCGGGCTGTGTGCCGAATACAGGCGTCAGCGGGTCGTTCAACCAACGCTCGACCAAAGGCCACACTTGGGCTTGGGCGGCTTTGCTGACCAGCATCTGCACATGGCCGAAATCCTCGCTGAAACCTTGCTGACGCCCCAGGCACAGGTACTGGCGATGCTCGCTGCCCACTTGCTCGAAGAGCTTGCGGCAGGCCCAGTCCGGGTCTTGCCGGTCGCCCGCGGCGCTCACCGCCAACAGTGGCACATCGACCTGCGCCAAGCCTTTCCACCAGTCATGTTCGGCATCGCCAAACCGGCCGAACAGGCCGTTCCAACGCATCGCCTCGATCATCACCCCAGCCGGTTCGTCCTCGGGCCCACGCTTGAAGCGCGGGCCGGACAGGTGGGCAAGGCGCTTGAGGATAAAGCGACCGCCCCACTCCACCGGTGGAATTTTCAACGGCCAGTGTGTACGACTGACCTGGCAGCCGAACAACGCCACCGACGCCACCGCGGACGCGTCCAAGTGCTGCCCGCCCAAGGCCGCAGCCAAGGTGGTGGCGCCGAGGGAATGCCCGATCCAGTGCGGAACCTGCCCGCTTTGCTCAGACACAAACGCCCCCACGGCCGGCAAATCGTAGCGTGCGTAATCGGCGACACGGTTTCTGGCGTAGTCGTGATTGCGCTTGGACAAGCCATGGCCGCGCATTTCCGGGATCCACACATCAAATCCGCGACGCGCCAGGTAAGCCCCCAGGCCGATGCCCTTGGGCGAGTACCAGAAGCGCCGGTTGGAAAAACTGCCATGCAATAAAATAATCGGCGTGCCCCGGTTTTCCGGGACATCGGCCAGGCCCAAACGGGTCACCGCCAGCTCGACGGTGCCGTCTGGGCTGTTACCGGGTTTGAGCCGGTAGACGTCTTCACTCAGGTCGCCACGACGTTCAGCGCTGATCAGGGCGACAGGAAACAGATTGCTGCTGCTTTGCATAATGCTCTTGCACAAAAAAGGGCGGCGTCCGCAAGGATTCCCGCCCTGTACAGATAAGAATGCCGGTCACCCGCAACGAGTGACCGGCACTTTTGACCATGCGATCTTAGGCGGACGCTTGGCCTTCAGCCAAGAAGAACCAGGTTTCCAGCACGGAATCGGGGTTCAGCGAGACGCTCTCGATCCCCTGCTCCATCAGCCATTTGGCCAGGTCAGGGTGGTCCGAAGGGCCTTGGCCGCAGATACCGATGTACTTGCCAGCCTTGTTGCAGGCCTGGATGGCGTTGGCCAACAGCTTCTTGACCGCCGGGTTACGCTCGTCGAACAGGTGGGCGATGATCCCCGAGTCGCGGTCCAGGCCCAGGGTCAACTGGGTCAGGTCGTTGGAGCCGATGGAGAAACCGTCGAAGAACTCCAGGAACTCTTCAGCCAGGATGGCGTTGGACGGCAATTCGCACATCATGATGACGCGTAGGCCGTTCTCGCCACGGGTCAGGCCGTTTTCGGCCAGCAGGTCCACCACTTGGCTCGCTTCGCCCAGGGTGCGCACGAACGGCACCATGATCTCGACGTTGGTCAGGCCCATCTCGTTGCGCACGCGCTTGAGCGCACGGCATTCGAGCTCGAAGCAGTCACGGAACGCTTCGCTGATGTAACGCGAGGCGCCGCGGAAACCCAGCATCGGGTTTTCTTCTTCTGGCTCGTAGAGCTTGCCGCCGATCAGGTTCGCGTATTCATTGGACTTGAAGTCCGACAGACGCACGATGACCTTTTTCGGGTAGAACGCCGCAGCCAGGGTGCTGATGCCTTCGACCAGTTTCTCGACGTAGAACCCTACCGGGTCGTTATAGCCGGCGATGCGCTTGTCGACGCTTTCCTTGATGTCCAGCGGCAGGCCGTCATAGTTCAGCAGTGCCTTGGGGTGCACACCGATCATGCGGTTGATGATGAACTCCAGGCGGGCCAGGCCCACACCGGCATTCGGCAACTGCGCAAAATCAAAAGCGCGGTCCGGGTTGCCGACGTTCATCATGATCTTGAACGGCAGGTCGGGCATGGCGTCGATGGAGTTTTGCTTGATATCAAAACCCAGCTCACCTTCGAAGATAAAGCCGGTATCGCCTTCGGCGCAGGAGACGGTCACGCCCTGGCCATCCTTGAGCAGTTGAGTGGCGTTGCCGCAACCCACGACGGCCGGAATCCCCAGTTCACGAGCGATGATCGCCGCGTGGCAGGTACGCCCGCCACGGTTGGTGACGATGGCGCTGGCGCGTTTCATCACCGGTTCCCAGTCCGGGTCGGTCATGTCGGAAACCAGTACGTCACCCGGCTGGACCTTGTCCATCTCGGACACGTCCTTGATGATCCGCACCTTGCCTGCGCCAATGCGCTGGCCGATGGCACGGCCTTCCACCAGCACGGTGCCGGTTTCCTTGAGCAGGTAGCGCTCCATGACGTTGGCCGAAGTGCGGCTCTTCACGGTCTCGGGGCGTGCCTGCACGATGTACAGCTTGCCGTCGTCACCGTCCTTGGCCCACTCGATGTCCATCGGGCACTTGTAGTGCTTTTCGATGATCATCGCTTGTTTGGCCAACTCGCTGACTTCAGCGTCGGTGAGGCAGAAACGCGCGCGCTCGGCCTTGTCGACGTCAACGGTTTTAACCGAGCGACCGGCCTTGGCCTCGTCGCCGTAGATCATCTTGATGGCCTTGCTGCCCAGGTTACGGCGCAGAATGGCCGGGCGACCCGCTTCGAGGGTGCCCTTGTGTACGTAGAATTCGTCCGGGTTGACCGCGCCTTGTACGACGGTTTCGCCCAGGCCGTAGGCGCCGGTGATAAACACCACGTCACGGAAACCGGATTCGGTATCCAGGGTGAACATCACGCCGGCCGTGCCGGTTTCCGAACGCACCATGCGCTGCACGCCGGCAGACAGGGCCACCAGCTTGTGGTCGAACCCTTGGTGTACGCGGTAGGAAATCGCACGGTCGTTAAAGAGGGACGCAAACACTTCCTTGGCCGCGCGGATCACGTTTTCGACGCCGCGAATGTTGAGGAAGGTTTCCTGCTGGCCGGCAAAGGAGGCGTCCGGCAAGTCTTCGGCGGTGGCCGAGGAGCGCACGGCGACGGCCATGTCCGGGTTACCGGCCGACAGGGTGGCGAAGGCGGTGCGAATTTCTTCGTTGAGCTTCTCGGGGAACTCGGCTTCCATGATCCACTGGCGGATCTGGGCGCCGGTCTTGGCCAGGGCGTTGACGTCATCGACGTCCAGGGCGTCCAGCGCGGCGTGGATCTGGGCATTGAGGCCGCTCAGCTCGAGGAAGTCGCGGTAAGCCTGGGCCGTGGTGGCAAAACCACCGGGCACCGAGACACCAGCGCCTGCAAGATTACTGATCATCTCGCCGAGGGATGCGTTCTTGCCCCCCACATGCTCTACATCATGGACGCCGAGCTTATCGAGGGAAACTACGTACTCTACCAAGGTGATCTCTCCACTTTCTGTGTTGGAAAAGCTCAGGACGCGGGTTGCTCAGTAGGAGCTAACGCCAGCGCTTGTGGCCTGGACCTGGAAAATAAGTGAGAATGCGGCCCACTGCGGGACGGCAAAATCGCGCCTATCATATCCAAGATTCGCCATCAGCTTAAGGCCCAGGGCTCAAATGAAACGATCTGCTTTCTTTATTTCCGACGGCACCGGCATCACAGCCGAAACATTGGGTCAGAGCCTGCTCGCGCAGTTCGAAAACATTACCTTCGCCAAATTCACCCGGCCTTATATAGACAGCGTGGATAAAGCGCGGGCCATGGTACAACAAATCAATCTGGCGGCTGAAAAAGACGGTTTTCGCCCGATCATTTTCGACACCATCGTCAATCAAGACATTCGTGAGATTCTCGCAACGTCGAATGGTTTCATGATCGACATTTTCTCTACGTTCCTGGCGCCGCTGGAACAGGAGTTGAGTGAACACTCGTCCTATTCCGTCGGAAAATCCCACTCCATCGGGCATAACTCCAATTATATGGAGCGTATCGAGGCGGTGAACTTCGCCCTCGATAACGACGACGGCGCCCGCACTCACTACTACGACAAGGCCGACCTGATCCTGGTGGGCGTGTCGCGTTGTGGCAAGACCCCGACCTGCCTGTACATGGCCATGCAGTTCGGTATTCGTGCGGCCAACTACCCGCTGACCGAAGACGACATGGAACACCTGACCTTGCCCGCCGCCCTGCGCGCGCATTCCCACAAGCTGTTCGGCCTGACCATCGACCCGGACCGGCTGACTGCCATCCGCAACGAACGCAAGCCCAACAGCCGCTACTCCAGCTATGCCCAGTGCGAATTCGAAGTGCGTGAAGTAGAAAATCTGTTCCGCCGCGAGAATATTGCGCACATCAATTCCACGCATTTTTCGGTGGAAGAGATTTCGGCGAAGATTTTGGTGGAGAAGGGTGTGGAGCGGCGCTTCAAGTGATCGCTGGCGCCTGATCTGACGCTATCGCAGGCAAGCCAGCTCCCACAGTTGGAATGCATTCCCCTGTGGGAGCTGGCTTGCCTGCGATGAACGGTAACGCGGATTTACAGATGAAACCGCCCGCCCCCCTGCCCCAACGCCGTCGCCAGCGCATCAAACCCCTCGCGCAATAATTGATCATCGCCCGACGTATTACAGATACTCGCCCGAATAAACTGCGGCACCGCCGTCTGCCCCACGGCAAACGCCTCGGCGGTGGCGATCAGGTAATTGTTCTGCTTGAGCTCTGCCTCGATTTCCGAGGCTCGCCAGGGTTCCGGTACTTCGATCCAGAAATGCGGGCTGTTGAGGTGGGTGCGGTAGGCCAGGCCGGTCAATAAATCTTTGACCAACGTCTTGCGCCGACTGATCTCGTTGATCTGCTGACGCAACAAATACTCTGCCGTGCCGTTTTCGATCCACTGGGTCGCCAGTTCCAGGGTCACAGGTGTGGCCATCCAACAGGTCGAACGTATCGCCGCCGAGATGCGGCTGACCAGCGCCGGTGGCGCATGCACGTAGCCCACCCGCAAACCGGCTGACACCGCCTTACTCAGGCTGCTGATCAAGATCGTACGCTCTGGCGCGAAATAGCTGAGGGGCGGCGGACGGTCCTCCACCAGCACACCGTGGGCTTCGTCCTCCAGAATCAGCAGGTTATGTTCGCGACACACCCTGGCCAAGGCTTCGCGGCGCGCAACCGATAACACAGCGGTCGTCGGATTCTGGATAGTCGGCGTGCAATACAACGCCGAAATCCGGTGATTACGACAGACCTCATCCAGGGCCGTGGGCAGCACACCCTCCTCGTCCATCTCCAGGCCAATCAGCCGCACCCCCAGCATGCGCGCGGCGGTAATCAGCCCGGGGTAAGTCAACTGCTCGGTGACCACCGTATCGCCAGCGCGCAGCAGGGCCATCATGGCGCACAGCAAGCCGTGCTGGCCGCCGTTGACGCAGATGACCTGCTCGGGAATCGGATGAAACTCGCGCTGTACCAGCCATTGCGCGCCCGCTTCACGGTAACGCGGCAAGCCGGCGTCCGGGGTGTAGGCGCTGATGTCCTGGAGGAACTTGGCGTTGGTCGACAGGGTTTGAAAGCTCTGGGCGAGAAACACCGTCTCTTGCCCGGGAATGTGCATGTTGCGGCTCATGTCGAAGTACTGGCGCGGCTCCTCGCTGAAATTGCGAAAGCCCTCATCACGCTGGCGCTCCATCCCACGCTTGCGCACGAAAGTGCCGTCACCTACCCGTGCAACCACCAGGCCCAGGCGTTCCAGCTCACCGTAGGCCCGGCTGATGGTGCCGATGGTCACGCCTAGATTGTCGGAAAGCACCCGGTGGGGCGGCAGTTTTCGTCCCGGTTCAATCAAGCCTTCGAGGATGCCCCGTTCCATCACATCGGACAGACGCTTGTACTTCACGCCCTGCCCGTTGGACAACCCCTCACGCATAATTGACACCATGTCAATATTTGTTTTGACAGCCATCTTTCGCCCTAATAGTGTGCTTTTACGGGTTCAATCGCCGATAAACATAACTCATTACAAGTTCAATATAGAGTTCAATTCCGGCTCAGGGAAGCAATAAACGATGCCAATGTCCGCCGTTCTCGAAAACACTGCAAAAACAAAAACGCAAAAACAGTGGCTCGCCGGGCTGGTGACCAGCGTGATGTTCCTGATCGTGTGCCTGAGCTGGGGCACTACCTGGCTAGGCATCAAGATCGCCGTCGAGAGCGTGCCGCCGCTGACGTCCGCCGGCCTGCGCTTTCTCATCGCGTTTCCGCTGTTCCTGTGTTTTGCCATGGTGCGCCGTGAGCCGATCCTGTTTCCCCGGGAAAGCCGCTGGTTCTTCGTATTCGTGACCCTGTCCTACTTCAGCGTTCCCTACTATTTGCTCAACTACGGCGAAATGCATGTGTCGTCGGGCCTCACCGCCCTGCTGTTCAGCTGCATGCCGGTGTTCATCCTGATCTTCTCCGCACTGTTCCTGCGCGAGCGCATCTATTTTTCCCAAGTGGTCGGCATCGGCATCGGTTTCGGCAGCCTCTACATGATCATCAAGAGCCAGGGCCTGCACCTGGACCACGCCGAGTTCCTCGGGGTGCTTGCCATTCTGAGCGCCGCGATCATGCACGCCTTGTGCTATGTCATTACCAAGCAAAAAGGCAGCGCCATCAGCGTCATCACCTACAACACCCTGCCCATCGGCATTGCCGGGCTGATGCTGTTCCTGGCCGGCCTGTGGTTTGAAACGCCGACGTTCGACGCCATCACCCTGCGCTCCTGGAGCGCGCTGTTCTACCTGGGCCTGGTGGCCTCGGTGGGTGGGTTCATTGTGTATTTCATGCTGCTCAAGCGCCTGAGCCCGATCATCCTGTCGTTCGTCTTCATCATCTTCCCGGTGTTCGCGGTCATCATCGGTGCCTGGTACGAAGGCGTGGAAATTTCTCGCGACCTGATGCTGTACTCGGCAATCCTGCTGGCCGGCTTTGCGATCACCAAATTGCCGATTGAAAAACTCATGGCCAAGAAAAAGTGACCCTCAACCAACGCGAGAGAAACATGGACGTCCTCCGCCCCACCGCCCTGGAACAGATCTACGCCCACGCCAGCCGCAGCTACCCCGAGGAGTGCTGTGGTTTTGTCTTCGCCGACGGCAGCGTGTACCTGGGCAGCAATATCCAGAATGAGCTGCACCGCAAGAACCCCCAGATGTACCCACGCAGCGCGGCCAACGGCTACACCTTTTCAGTGGCCGACACCCTGCTGATGAACAAGGCGTTTCGCAGCGACAACCCGGTGGTGGTGATCTACCACTCACACCCGGATGTGGGCGCCTATTTCAGTGACGAAGACCAGGACAAGGCGCTGTTCCTGGGCGAGCCGATTTTCCCCGTCAGTTACCTGGTGGTGGATGTACGTCAGGGCCAGGCCCTGGGCTCCAAGCTGTTTGCCTGGGATGGCAAGCATTTCTCCCTTCAACCTTTCAACGACCTGCACACGGAGTTGTCCATGAACGCTGTCTCTTTCCCCGACATTCTGGTTCGCGTGGCCAAGCTGCCGGAATCGACCCTTGAGGGCGCCGGATCGACATTGCGCGAAGTCATTGAAAATCTCTGCACCCATCACCCCCAATTGCGTCAGCACCTGTTCCATGAAAAGAACGACCAGCTCAAGGAACACTTCCTGTTTACCGCCGAGGAAGAGCTGATCGAGCCCGATGACGCCCTGCCGGCAAAAAGCCGGATCGAAGTGTTGCTCGCTACCTCAGGTGGCATGGACATCGATACCCTGAGCAACGAAGAAGTGCAGCGCTATGTGCGCCACATCACCTTGCCGGGCGTCGGCCGCGAAGGCCAATTGAACCTGAAGAAAGCCAAGGTGCTGGTCATCGGTACCGGCGGCCTGGGCTCGCCCATCAGCCTGTACCTGGCTGCGGCCGGCATCGGCACCCTGGGCCTGGTGGACTTTGACGTGGTGGAAAGCAGCAACCTGCAACGCCAGATTGTGCACGGCAACAGCACCCTGGGCATGCCCAAGGTCGAGTCCGCCAAGCAGCGCCTGCTGGACCTCAATCCGCATATCCAGATCAACGCGTACAACACCGCGCTCAACAGCGACAACGCCCTGGAACTGGTGGGCGCCTATGACCTGGTGATCGACGGCACCGACAATTTCGACACCCGCTACCTGGTCAACGACGCCTGTGTGCAGTTGGGCAAACCTTTGGTGTACGGCGCCATCTACCGTTTCGACGGGCAGATCAGCGTACTCAACTATAAAGGTGGGCCGTGCTATCGCTGCCTGTTCCCCAAGGCCCCGCCCGCTGAGCTGGCGCCCAATTGCAGCGCGGGCGGTGTGATCGGCGTGTTGCCGGGTGTGGTCGGCATGATCCAGGCCACCGAGGCGATCAAATTGCTGATCGGCATTGGCGAACCTTTGTCCGGCCGCTTGATGCGCTTCGACGCACTGGCGATGAAGTTCAGCGAGATCCGCTTCAAGCGCCGCGCCGACTGCCCCTGCTGTTCAGACCTGCGCCACAGCGAGACCGTCGCGCCGGCCGCCTGCGCCGATGCCGTACCGAGCCAGCCCTCCCTGGCCGCAGAACGCTACATCAAGCCCCAGGTGCTCAAGCAAGTGCTCGAACACCCCAGCAGCGCCGATGTATTGCTGGACGTGCGTGACGCCAGCGAACTGGAAGTGTGCAAATTACCCGGCGTGGTGCATATCCCGCTGGCAGAACTGGATGGGCAGCTCGCCAGCCTGAGCCGCGACAACACCCACTACCTGATCTGCTACGCAGGCACTCGCGCCGAGCAAGCCGCCAGCACCTTGTTGGCCGCCGGCTTTGCCAACACCAAAGTCTTGCAGGGTGGCATGAAACATTGGGTTCGCGACGTCGAACCTGACATGCCGTTGTACTAAGGGTGGGGGCGTACTGATGCTGCATAACTCCATCCTCGACGTGATCGGCCAAACGCCGATCGTGCGTCTGGCCCAGTTTTCCGAAGACCTCGGCATCGAGGTCTACGCCAAGCTGGAGTCCCTCAATCCCGGTGGCAGCCACAAGGCGCGCATCGCCTTGGGCATGATCCTGGATGCCGAGCGCCGCGGCGTGCTGATCCGTGATTCCGGGCAGACCATCATCGAACCCAGTGGTGGCAACACCGGCATTGGCCTGGTGATGGCCGGCAATGTGCTGGGCTACAAAGTGGTGCTGGTGATCCCTGACAACTACAGCCCGGAAAAACAGAAACTGCTGCGGCTGTACGGCGCCAGGGTAGTGCTGTCCGATAGCCGCCTGGGCAATAACTCCCACGGCGAAAAGTGCATGGAGCTGCAGTTGGAGAACCCCAACTACGTGATGCTCAACCAGCAACGCAACGGCGCCAACCCCCAAACCCACCGTGACACCACCGCCCCGGAAATCCTCCGCGCCTTCGGTGAACAGCGCGTGGACTACTTCGTCAGCGGCATAGGCACCGGGGGGCATATCACCGGTATCGGCGAAACCCTCAAGGCAGCCTGGCCGGCGCTGCGAGTGATGGGCGTAGAACCGCAGGAATGCGACTTGCTGAAAGACCAGCACGCCGCGCACGCGATTCAGGGCCTGTCGATTGGCCTGATCCCCAGCATCCTCAACCTGGATGTGATCGACGGCATGCTCAAGGTGTCGCACGCCGATTGCCTGGACATGATCAAACGCATCATGCGCACCGATGCCATCAGCCTGGGGCTGTCTTCGGCCGCCAACATGGTTGCCATCGCCCAACTTGCCCCCGAACTGCCGCCCGAAACGGTGGTGTTGACCATGGTCTACGACAATGCCGACAGCTACCTGCCCAGTTTCGAGTAACCGGGCTTTTAACCATTCAACATACGGGGGTGTCTCCATGGGGGGCTTTATCGACATGCAACAGCTGCACGATGAGTTGCTGACCCACCTCATCACCACCCTGACGCCCGGGCAGATGAAGCAGCTGGAACCGCACCTGGCGCCGTTGATCCAGAACGCCGCCCAGGCAGTGGCCGAGGACCTGATCGCCTATGCCTATCGCGACCCGGCGTCCCGTGGCCGCGGTGAGTTGATCCTGGAATCCTACGCCTCGTTCAAGGCCGTGCTGTTCTACCGCCTTGCGCACCTGGTGTGGCATTTCCAGACCGCTGACAACGGCGATTTTTCGCGCATGGCCCTCAAGCTCAGCAACCAGGGCAAGATCCTCTCCGGCGCCGAGATTCACCCGGCAGCGCGCATTGGCCGGCGCTTTGTGCTGGACCATGGCTACGGCACCGTCATCGGCGAAACCTGTGTGATCGGCAATGACTGCTACATCCTCTGCGGCGTGACCCTGGGCGCGCGCGGTATCGCCAACAACCCGGACGGCAAGCGCCACCCACGCCTGGGCAACAACGTCGAAGTCGGCGCCGGCGCCCGGGTGCTGGGCTACGTGTCGATCGGCGACAACGTGTTTATCAGCCCCTCCTGCGTGATTACCCAAGACGTGCCGGCAGGCACCAAGGTCAAGGTGGTCAACCAGATCCAACTGCAAAAAAACGATGAATCAGACCACAGCAATTACCTCGGCGCCTTTGCCCTGGATGAGCGCTTGCACGTGGTGGGCGAGGTGAGTGTCGGCCACAAGGTCACCGTGCTGGACGCCGACTTTCATCCGCTGCAAGGGCTGATGCTCGAACCCACGGTGAAAGAGCGTCACCACCTGCAGTTTCGTCTGCGTCGCCTCGACAACGACGAACAACTGCCACGCCTGCCCCTGAACCTGAAGGTATGCGGGCCGGAATTTGAAATCACCCTGCTCTCTCCCCCTGGCTTGAGCGCACTGGTGCGCCACCTCTTGCAAGCCACCCCATTGATCGTCGGAGGTTGAACATGTCCGTGCATACCATGGAAACCCTGGCGCTGTTCGACAGCGCGCCCTACCAGAACGCCTTCAGCGCCCGGGTGATTGCCGTCAGCGAACAGGGTATCGCCCTGGAGCACACCCTGTTCTACCCCACCGGCGGCGGGCAACCGGGCGATACCGGCCACCTCACCCTGGCCGATGGCACACGGGTGCCAGTGACCGGCACCGTGCGCGACCCGGTGTTGCGCTCGATCATCTGGCACCAGGTGGACCACTGCCCTGAACAGTTGGTCTCTGGCGTCCAGGTCGACGCCGGGCTGGATTGGGAGCGGCGCTACCAGCACATGAAGATGCACACTTGCCTGCACTTGCTGTGCTCCCTCATCGACGCACCCGTGACCGGTTGCAGCATCAGTGCGGATAAAGGCCGACTGGATTTCGACCTGCCAGAGATGACCCTGGACAAAGACGGCCTCACCCGTGACCTCAACGCCCTGATCGAGCAGGCCCACGCGGTGAAAACGCTGTCGATGCCTGCCACCGAGTACGCGACCCTGCTGCAGATCACCCGCACCCAGGCGGTTGCGCCGCCGGTGGTCTCGGGCTCGGTACGGGTGATTGAAATCCCCGGCATCGATATCCAGCCCTGCGGCGGTACCCATGTGCTCAATACCGAGGAAATCGGCCGGGTGTTCTGCGAGAAGATCGAGAAAAAGAGCAAACACAACCGCCGAGTGATACTGCGGTTTGAATAGATTCTGAAGCTGGGCTCGGTCAACTGTGGGAGCTGGCTTGCCTGCGATAGCTGACATCCAGTTAATTCATGTGGGGCTGACACACCGCTATCGCAGGCAAGCCAGCTCCCACCTTGACCGTGTTGTTTTTCAGATCACTAACAGGTCCATGAAACGGTTCACAGGCGTCGCCTCAAGCCGTGCCTGATCCTTGCACAATGCAAAAATCTCGGCGCTGCGTTGCGCAGTAAAGCGCGTGGCCAGGTTGGCCTTGAACTTGTCTTCCAGCAGTGGAATGCCGTCCACCCGACGGCGACGATGGCCAATCGGATATTCCACCGCCACCTGCTCGGTGCAGGTGCCGTCCGTGAAAAACACCTGCACCGCGTTGGCAATGGAGCGTTTGTCGGCCTCCAGGTATTCGCGGCTGTAGCGCGGGTCTTCGACGATGACCATCTTGTCGCGCAGCTCATCGATGATCGGGTGGGCGGCGTGGAAATCATCTTCATACTGCTCGGCCACCAGGTTGCCGAACGCCAAGGGCACGGCGGTCATGTATTGCAGGCAGTGGTCGCGGTCGGCGGCGTTGGCCAATGGGCCGACCTTGGAAATAATGCGAATCGCCGACTCGTGGGTGGTGATCACGATGCGCTCGATTTCATGCAGGCGATGCTTGACCTGCGGATGCAGGGCGACTGCCGCTTCACAGGCGGTTTGCGCGTGGAACTCAGCCGGGAAGCTGATCTTGAACAGCACGTTTTCCATCACGTAGGTGCCATAGGGTTGAGGCAGGCTGAAGGCGCGCTTGTCCTCGGGCTTGAGCGCCAAGTTCTTGTTGGTGTGGCTGAACAGCACGTCGTAGAAGCCCCATTGCGGCGCACTCAACACGCCGGGGATGCCCATTTCGCCACGCAGGGCGATGTCTGCCAGGCGCACGCCGCGGCTCGATGCATCGCCTGCCGCCCAGGATTTGCGCGAGCCGGCATTCGGCGCATGGCGATAGGTGCGCAGCGCCTGGCCATCGACAAAGGCATGGGACAACGCCGATAGCAGCTGCTCGCGGTTGGCGCCCATCAGCTTGGCGGTGACCGCCGTGGTAGCGACTTTCACCAGCAACACATGGTCGAGGCCTACACGGTTGAAGGAGTTTTCCAGGGCAATCACCCCTTGGATCTCGTGGGCCATGATCATCGCTTCCAGCACTGCACGCACGGTGAGCGGCGCGTCGCCATTGGCCAGGCGCTTTTGCGACAGGTGATCGGCCACGGCGAGGATGCCGCCAAGGTTGTCCGATGGGTGGCCCCATTCGGCGGCAAGCCAGGTGTCGTTGTAGTCGAGCCAGCGCACGATGCAACCGATATCCCAGGCGGCCTTGACCGGGTCCAGGCGAAACGAAGTGCCCGGCACCCGTGCGCCGAATGGCACCACGGTGCCCTCCACCATCGGCCCCAGGTGCTTGGTGCACTCGGGGAAGCGCAGGGCCAGCACGCCACAGCCGAGGGTGTCCATCAGGCAGTTGCGGGCGGTATCCAGGGCGTCCTGGGAGTCGATGCGGTAGTTGAGGACGTAGTCGGCGATGTCCTGCAACACCGGGTCGTAGTCGGGGCGGTTGTTCTGGTCGACGTTGGCGCTCATGGCAGTTCTCCAAAATAGGTGGGTTTATTCCTCAAGCTCACGGTTGATCATCAGGGCGGGTCTGGTTGCCTGCCTTGGAATAAAGATCCCTTGTGGGAGCGGGCTTGCCCGCGATTGCGATTTTTCAGTTGATAAAGATGTCGACTGATACTCCGTCATCGCGGGCAAGCCCGCTCCCACAGGGGCTCTGCGTAGACCTTTAGAAGGCGTCGCCTGGGATGCGCACGTAGCCTTCCATCAGCACCCGTGCGCTGCGGCTCATGATGGCTTTCTTCACCACCCATTCACCGTCCACCTGGCTGGCCTCGGCGCCTACGCGCAAGGTGCCGGACGGGTGCCCGAAGCGCACGGCATTGCGCTCCACGCCGCCTGCCGCCAGGTTGACCAAGGTGCCGGAAATCGCCGCGGCGGTGCCAATCGCCACCGCCGCGGTGCCCATCATCGCGTGGTGCAGTTTGCCCATGGACAAAGCACGCACCAGCAGATCCACATCGCCGGCCTTGATCGCCTTGCCGCTGGAAGCCACGTAATCGGCAGGCTTGGCCACGAACGCCACCTTGGGCGTGTGCTGGCGCTGGGCGGCTTCGTCCAGGTGTTTGATCAGGCCCATGCGCAACGCGCCATACGCCCGCACGGTCTCGAACATCGCCAGGGCCTTGGGGTCGCTGTTGATCGCGCCTTGCAGCTCGGTACCGGTGTAGCCGAGGTCTTGGGCATTGATGAAGATCGTCGGGATACCGGCGTTGATCAGCGTGGCCCTGAAGGTACCGACGCCGGGTACCTCCAGGTCATCGACGAGGTTGCCAGTGGGGAACATCGACCCCCCACCACCCTCTTCTTCCGCCGCTGGGTCCATGAATTCCAGCTGCACTTCGGCGGCCGGGAAGGTCACGCCGTCCAGTTCAAAGTCGCCGGTTTCCTGCACCGCGCCATCGGTGATCGGCACGTGGGCGATGATGGTCTTGCCGATATTGGCCTGCCACACCCGCACCACGGCCACGCCGTTATGGGGTACGCGGGCCGCATCGACCAGGCCAGCGCTGATGGCGAACGAACCCACCGCCGCCGACAGGTTGCCGCAATTGCCGCTCCAATCGACAAATGGCTTGTCGATGGAGACCTGGCCGAACAGGTAGTCCACGTCGTGATCGGCGCGGCTGCTTTTGGCCAGAATCACGGTCTTGCTGGTACTCGAGGTGGCCCCACCCATGCCGTCGATCTGCTTGTCGTACGGGTCGGGGCTGCCAATCACTCGCAGCAACAAGGCGTCGCGTGCAGGGCCCGGCACCTGCGCCGCTGCGGGCAGGTCCTTGAGACTGAAGAACACGCCCTTGCTGGTGCCGCCACGCATGTAGGTGGCGGGAATTCTGATTTGCGCTACGTGTGCCATGGTTATCCTCTTCAGGCGGTCGCCTTTGATTCCAGGAAGTCCTGGGCGAAACGTTGCAACACGCCACCCGCCTCGTAGATCGACACTTCTTCGGCGGTGTCCAGGCGGCACGTCACCGGCACCTCGACACGCTCGCCATTCTTGCGGTTGATCACCAGGGTCAGTTGCGCACGCGGGGTGCGCTCGCCGACCACGTCATAGGTTTCACTGCCGTCGATCTTGAGGGTGTGGCGGTCGGTACCCGGCAGGAACTCGAGGGGCAGCACGCCCATGCCCACCAGGTTGGTGCGGTGGATGCGCTCGAAGCCTTCGGCGGCAATCGCTTCCACACCGGCCAGGCGTACGCCCTTGGCCGCCCAGTCGCGGGACGAACCTTGGCCGTAGTCGGCGCCGGCGATGATGATCAGCGGCTGCTTACGCTCCATGTAGGTCTCGATGGCTTCCCACATCCGCGTGACCTTGCCTTCCGGCTCGATACGCGCAAGAGAGCCCTGCTTGACCTTGCCGTTTTCCTGCACCATTTCGTTGAACAGTTTCGGGTTGGCGAAGGTGGCGCGCTGCGCCGTCAAATGGTCGCCCCTGTGGGTGGCGTAGGAGTTGAAGTCGACTTCCGGCAAACCCATTTTCGCCAGGTATTCACCAGCGGCGCTGTCCAGCATGATCGCGTTGGACGGCGACAAGTGGTCGGTGGTGATGTTGTCCGGCAGCACCGCCAGCGGGCGCATGCCTTTGAGCGGCCGTGCGCCGGCCAGCGCGCCTTCCCAATACGGCGGACGGCGGATATAGGTGCTTTGTGGGCGCCAGTCGTACAGCGGCATGACCTTGGGCCCGGTGTCTTCGTGGATGGCGAACATCGGGATATACACCGCACGGAATTGCTCGGGTTTCACCGAAGCCTTGACCACCGCGTCGATCTCTTCATCGCTCGGCCAGATGTCTTGCAGGCGGATTTCCCTGCCGTCGGCGTCCAGGCCGAGCACGTCCTTCTCGATGTCGAAACGGATGGTACCGGCAATCGCATAGGCCACCACCAGCGGCGGCGACGCCAGGAAGGCTTGCTTGGCGTAGGGGTGAATGCGCCCGTCAAAGTTGCGGTTACCCGACAACACTGCGGTGGCGTACAGGTCGCGGTCGATGATCTCTTGCTGGATCACCGGGTCGAGCGCGCCCGACATGCCGTTGCAGGTGGTGCAGGCAAAGGCCACCACGCCAAACCCGAGTTTTTCCAGCTCATGGCCAAGTCCCGCTTCTTCCAGGTACATGGCCACGGTTTTCGAGCCCGGCGCCAGGGACGACTTGACCCAAGGCTTGCGGCTCAGCCCCAGCTTGTTGGCGTTGCGCGCCAACAGGCCGGCGGCGATCACGTTGCGCGGGTTGCTGGTGTTGGTGCAACTGGTGATGGCGGCGATGATCACCGCGCCGTCGGGCATTTGCCCCGGCACGTCATCCCATCGGCCGGCAATACCTTTTGACGCCAGGTCGCGGGTGGCCAGGCGGGCATGGGGGTTGCTCGGGCCGGCCATGTTGCGCACGACGCTGGAGAGGTCGAAGCTCAGGCTGCGCTCGTACTGCGCGCCTTTCAGGTCGTCGGCCCACAGGCCGGTGTGACGTGCGTATTGCTCGACCAAGGCGACCTGTTCATCTTCGCGGCCGGTGAGTTTGAGGTAGGCAATGGTTTGCGCGTCGATGTAGAACATCGCGGCGGTGGCGCCGTACTCCGGGGCCATGTTGGAGATGGTCGCACGGTCACCCAAGGTCAGTGCCGAAGCCCCTTCGCCGAAGAACTCCAGCCAGGCACCGACCACCTTCTGCTGGCGCAGGAATTCGGTGAGCGCCAGCACCATATCGGTAGCGGTGATGCCTGGTTGCAGCTTGCCGGTCAGTTCCACACCAACGCTTTCCGGCAGGCGCATCCAGGACGCGCGGCCGAGCATCACGCTCTCGGCTTCCAGGCCACCGACGCCGATGGCGATCACCCCCAGGGCATCCACGTGGGGGGTATGGCTGTCGGTGCCAACACAGGTGTCCGGGAAGGCCACACCGTCACGCACCTGAATCACCGGGGACATTTTCTCCAGGTTGATCTGGTGCATGATGCCGTTGCCTGGCGGGATCACATCGACGTTCTTGAAGGCCTTTTTGGTCCACTCGATAAAGTGGAAACGGTCTTCGTTGCGACGGTCTTCAATGGCGCGGTTTTTTTCGAACGCTTGCGGGTCAAAGCCACCGGCCTCGACGGCTAGGGAGTGGTCGACGATCAGTTGAGTGGGCACCACCGGGTTGACCTGCGCCGGGTCGCCGCCTTGCTGGGCGATGGCATCGCGCAGGCCGGCGAGGTCGACCAGGGCGGTCTGGCCGAGGATGTCATGGCACACCACGCGGGCCGGAAACCACGGGAAGTCGAGGTCGCGCTTGCGCTCGATCAGTTGGCTCAGCGAGGCATTGAGGGTGGCCGGGTCGCAACGGCGCACCAGGTTCTCGGCGAGCACGCGCGAGGTGTAGGGCAAGGTGGCGTAGGCACCGGGGGTGATTGCCTCGACAGCCGCACGGGCGTCGAAGAAATCCAGGCGGCTGCCGGGGAGCGGTTTGCGAAATTCAGTGTTCATCGTCAGGACTCGGTCACGGAATAGGTTACTGCGTGAAGCCCGCCTCCTGTAGGAGCGAGCTTGCTCGCGAAGGTCGTCAACGATAACGCTGGCATGCTGAATGATCGCGGTGCCTTGACGTTTTTCGCGAGCAAGCTCGCTCCTACAGAGAGCAGGGTTACACCTGCAATTCAGCGACGTTCGATTGGCACGAACTTGCGCTGCTCAACGCCGGTGTACTCGGCGCTTGGACGGATGATGCGGTTGTTGGCGCGCTGCTCGAACACATGCGCGGCCCAGCCGGTCAGGCGCGAGCACACGAAGATCGGCGTGAACAGCTTGGTCGGGATGCCCATGAAGTGGTACGCCGAGGCATGGTAGAAATCGGCGTTGGGAAACAGCTTCTTCTGTTCCCACATGGTCTTGTCGATGGCTTCGGAGACCGGGAACAACACGGTGTCGCCCACTTCGTCAGCAAGTTTTTTCGACCAACCCTTGATCACCTCGTTGCGCGGGTCGCTGTCTTTATAGATCGCGTGGCCAAAGCCCATGATCTTGTCTTTTCGCGCCAACATGCCAAGGGTGCCTTCAACCGCTTCCTGGGCCGAGGAGAAACGCTCGATCATTTCCATCGCCGCTTCGTTGGCACCGCCGTGCAGCGGGCCGCGCAGGGAGCCGATGGCGGCGGTGACGCAGGAATACAGGTCGGACAGGGTCGATGCACACACCCGTGCGGTGAAGGTCGAAGCGTTGAATTCGTGTTCGGCGTAGAGGATCAGCGACACGTTCATCACTTTGACGTGCAGCTCGCTCGGCTTCTTGCCATGCAGCAGGTGCAGGAAGTGGCCGCCGATGCTCGGTTCGTCGGTCACGCAGTCGATGCGCTGGCCGTCGTGGCTGAAGCGGTACCAGTAGCACATGATCGCCGGGAACGCGGCGAGCAGGCGGTCGGTGACATCGTGCTGTACGCTGAAGTCTTTCTCCGGCTCGATATTGCCCAGGAACGAGCAACCGGTGCGCATCACGTCCATCGGGTGGGCGTCGGCGGGGATGCGTTCGAGCACTTCTTTCAGGGCTTGGGGCAGGTCACGCAGTTTGCTCAGCTTGTTGCTGTAGGCGGCCAGCTCGGCCTGGGTTGGCAGTTCGCCATAGAGCAGCAGGTAAGCGACTTCTTCAAACTGGGCGTCGGCAGCCAGTTCGCGTACGTCGTAGCCACGGTAGGTCAGGCCGGCGCCGGCCTGGCCCACGGTGGACAGTGCAGTCTGCCCGGCGACCTGGCCACGCAGGCCAGCACCACTCAATACTTTAGCTTCAGCCATGTTCGTTCTCCAATTTTGTAGTTATCAGGGAGCCGTCCAGCTCACACCCTGTAGGAGCGAGCTTGCTCGCGAAAAACGCAAGGGCATCGCGTTTCTCCAGGTTTCCCGCGTTATCGTTGGCGATCTTCGCGAGCAAGTTCGCTCCTACAGTGCAGTTACTTTTTCGCGGCGAACAGCGCGTCGAGCTTCTGCTCGAAGGTGTGGTAGTCGATGCGATCGTAAAGCTCCATGCGCGTTTGCATGGTGTCGATCACGTTCTGCTGGGTACCGTCGCGACGAATCGCGGTGTAGACATTCTCGGCGGCCTTGTTCATGGCACGGAAAGCCGAGAGCGGGTACAGCACAATGGAAACATCCGCAGATTTCAACTGTTCGGTGGTGTACAGCGGTGTGGCGCCGAACTCGGTGATGTTCGCCAGGATCGGCGCCTTCACACGGGAGGCGAACAGCTTGTACATCTCCAGTTCAGTGATGGCTTCCGGGAACACCATGTCGGCACCGGCCTCGATGCACGCGGCGGCGCGTTCCAGAGCAGACTCCAGGCCCTCGACCGCCAGGGCGTCGGTGCGCGCCATGATCACGAAGCTGTCATCGGTGCGCGCATCTACGGCGGCCTTGATGCGGTCGACCATCTCCTGCTGGGACACGATTTCTTTGTTCGGGCGATGACCGCAGCGCTTGGCGCCAACCTGATCTTCGATATGGATGGCGGCGGCGCCGAACTTGATCATCGACTTGACGGTACGCGCCACGTTGAACGCCGAGGAGCCGAAACCGGTGTCCACGTCCACCAGCAGCGGCAGGTCGCACACGTCGGTAATGCGGCGCACGTCGGTGAGCACGTCATCCAGGCCCGTGATGCCCAGGTCTGGCACGCCGAGGGAGCCAGCGGCTACGCCGCCACCTGACAGATAAATCGCCTTGAAGCCGGCGCGCTTGGCCAAGAGCGCGTGGTTGGCGTTGATGGCGCCTACCACTTGCAAGGGCTGTTCGCTGGCGACGGCGTCACGAAAACGCTGGCCGGGAGTGCTGTTGTTGTTGGAACTCATGACTCACCTCGTGATGAAGGCGCACCGTCCGGGAAGTGACGGGCAATGTTGCGTTTGGAGGCGCCGATATGCCGGCGCATCAACAGTTCGGCCAGTTCACCGTCGCGATCGGCAATCGCGTCCAGAATGCGGTGATGCTCGGCAAAGGCCTGGCGTGGACGATTGGGGGTGGCGGAGAACTGGATGCGGTACATGCGCACCAATTGGTACAGCTCGCCGCAGAGCATTTGGGTGAGGGTGCGGTTACCGGCGCCTTGAATGATGCGGTAGTGAAAATCGAAGTCGCCTTCCTGCTGGTAATAGCCGACACCGGCCTGGAACGCCGCGTCCCGTTCGTGGGTGTGCAGCACCTGGCGTAGCTCTTCGATTTCCGCGTCGGTCATGCGCTCGGCGGCCAGGCGACAGGCCATGCCTTCCAGCGACTCGCGAATTTCATACAATTCAACCAACTCGGCGTGGCTCAAAGACACCACGCGCGCGCCGACGTGAGGCACCCGCACCAGCAGGCGCTGACCTTCCAGGCGATGGATCGCTTCGCGCAACGGGCCGCGGCTGATGCCGTAGGTGCGCGCCAGCTCCGGCTCGGAAATCTTGCTGCCGGGGGCGATTTCGCCTTTGACGATGGCGGCCTGGATACGCCGGAAGACGTTCTCCGACATGGTCTGGGAATCGTCCGGTGCCACGGCTGGTTTTTCCAGTTGCTCCAACATATTGTCGACACCTTTAAAAGCAATGCCGCAAAAACTAGTCAATTAGCCCCACATAGTCAAAGAATAAATACATATTGTCGACAATCGTCTAATAACCTCTGCATCGACCTGCCAAGGCATGGCCGCCTGCCAGCGCTGGCGCCAAAAAAGCATCATGTTAGAATGCCCGCCGCTTTTGCCTGACATCAGATGATGAAAGGGCGCACCCGAGATTGCGCAGCAATGCCAGTCGCCATGAAATGAACAGTGCACTGCCCTGCCTCAGGATTTATGAGACTCAAGCCTTACCTACTAGTGATGTGCCTGCTGTGCATACCGAGCCTTGGCGCTGGCGCCGAGAAGACCGTGTACGGCCTGAATGAATACGCCAAGCTTGCAGGTATCGACCTGGAAGTGGCGGCCAAACTCGACACCGGCGCCAAGACCGCCTCGTTGAGTGCCCGCGATATCAAGCGCTTCAAGCGCAATGGCGAGTCCTGGGTACGCTTCTACCTGGCCATCGACACCGCCCATTCCCACCCCATCGAACTGCCCCTGGCGCGTGTCAGCAAGATCAAGCGCCGCGCCGGCGACTACGACCCCGATGAGGACAAGAACTACACCGCCCGCCCAGTGATTGCGCTGGATATCTGCATGGGCAGTGCTTTACGCAGCATAGAAGTGAACTTGACTGACCGCAGCGCATTCCAATACCCGCTGCTGATTGGCTCCGAAGCCTTGAAACGCTTTGATGCGCTGGTCGACCCCAGTCTTAAATATGCAGCAGGCAAACCCGCCTGCGCCGCCGACGCTTAATACCGCCGAGTAAACCGAATGCGCTCTCTGACCCTGCACCTGAAAATCCTGATCACCTTGCTGGTGGTGCTGGGCATTTCGGTCACCGCCTATCAGATCTTCGTGCTGGGGATACCCGTCACCGAAGATGCCACCGACGACTTGTGGAACATCGACGCCAAGGTCGAGTTCGTCGCCAACCCGAAAGACCCGGTCAAGATCCAGATGTTCGTGCCGCCCCTGAGCCGCGACTTCGTCAGCCTTAATGAGAGCTTTATCTCGAACAACTACGGGGTGAGCGTCAATCGCATCGACGGCAACCGCAAAGTCACCTGGTCGGCGCGTCGGGCCAAGGGCAACCAGACCCTCTATTACCGCTTGGTGCTGACCAAGCGCTACAGCGGCGAAAAGGTCAAGATCAAAGGCCCGACCTTCCGCGACAGCATCGCCGTGGAAGGCCCGGAGAAGATCGCCGCCGAAGCCCTGCTGGCGCCGATTCGCCAGCACTCGGCCGACGTCGAGACCTTTATCAGCGAAGCCATCAAGCGCACCAACAACCTCAACGACGACAATGTGAAGTTGCTGCTGGCCGGCGACCCTTCAACGCCGCACAAGGCCAAGATCGTCGAACTGCTGCTGTCCATCGCCCATGTGCCGGTAGAGAAAGTCCACACCATCCGCCTGGTGGCCGACCAGCCGCAAACCCCGGAACTGTGGCTGCGCAGTTTCAACGGCAACGACTGGCTGTACTTCAACCCGGAGACCGGCGAACAGGGCCTGCCCGCCGACCGCCTGCTGTGGTGGACCGGCGATGAAAACCTGATCACCGTCGATGGCGGCAAGAAAGCCATGGTGACCTTCAGCCTGAACAACAGCGAGATGAACGCCATCCGCCTGGCCAAGCTGACGGACGAAAACACCGACGCCAACTTCCTCGAATACTCGCTGTACGGCCTGCCGCTGCAAACCCAGCAGACCTTCATGATCATGGTGATGATCCCGATTGGCGTGCTGGTGATCTTGATCCTGCGCAACCTGATCGGCCTGCAGACCCTGGGCACCTTCACCCCGGTGCTGATCGCCCTGGCGTTCCGCGAAACCCAGCTGGGCTTCGGGATTGCGTTGTTCACGATTATCACGGCACTGGGCCTGTCGCTCAGGTCGTACCTGGAACACTTGAAACTGCAAATGCTGCCGAGGCTGTCAGTGGTGCTGACCTTCGTGGTGGTGTTGATTGCCGCCATCAGCCTGTTCAGCCACAAACTGGGGCTGGAGCGCGGCTTGTCGGTGGCGCTGTTCCCGATGGTGATCCTGACCATGACCATCGAACGCCTGTCGATCACCTGGGAGGAACGTGGTGCCAACCATGCGCTGAAAGTCGCGATTGGCACGCTGTTCGCCGCGTCCCTGGCGCACCTGATCATGAGCGTGCCGGAGTTGGTGTACTTCGTGTTTACCTTCCCGGCGATCCTGTTGATTCTGGTGGGCTTCATGCTGGCCATGGGTCGTTATCGCGGCTACCGCCTCACCGAGCTGGTGCGTTTCAAGGCGTTCCTGAAGGCTGACTCTTGATGTTCGGCTTCTGGAAGACCTGGAAGGCCCTGGAAGCGCGGGGGATCATGGGCATCAACCGGCGTAATGCCGACTACGTGCTCAAGTACAACAAGCGCAGCCTGTACCCCATCGTGGATGACAAGATCATCACCAAGGAACGGGCGCTGGCGGCCGGCATCCACGTGCCGGAAATGTACGGGGTGATCTCCACCGAAAAGGAAATCGACAAGCTCGACGAGATTATCGGTGGGCGCAGCGACTTCGTGATCAAGCCCGCCCAAGGTGCCGGTGGCGACGGCATCCTGGTGGTGGCCGACCGGTTTGAGGGGCGCTACCGCACGGTCTCCGGCAAAATCATCAGCCACGAAGAAATCGAGCACCAGATTTCCAGCATCCTCACCGGCCTATATTCCCTCGGTGGCCACCGCGACCGCGCATTGATCGAGTACCGCGTGGTGCCCGACCAGATCTTCAAGAGCATCAGCTATGAAGGCGTGCCGGACATCCGCATCATCGTGTTGATGGGCTACCCGGTGATGGCGATGCTGCGCTTGCCCACCCGCCAGTCCGGCGGCAAGGCCAACTTGCACCAGGGCGCGATCGGCGTGGGCGTGGACCTGGCCACCGGCCTGACCCTGCGCGGCACCTGGCTGAACAACATCATCACCAAGCACCCCGACACCACCAACGCGGTAGATGGCGTGCAACTGCCCAACTGGGACGGTTTCATGAAGCTCGCCGCCGGCTGCTACGAGCTGTGCGGGCTGGGTTATATCGGCGTGGACATGGTGCTGGACCAGGAAAAAGGCCCGCTGATCCTTGAGCTGAACGCACGGCCTGGGCTGAACATCCAGATTGCCAACGATTGCGGCCTGACTCTGCGCACCCATGCGGTGGAGGCACGACTGGAAGAACTCAAGGCGGCCGGCGTGACAGAAACGCCGGAAGAGCGTGTGAAGTTCGTGCAGGAAATGTTCGGCCATATACCGCCCGTGGAAGGCTGATCCGGTCTTCGAACTGTCTATCCCCGACATCCCCTCTAGGAGCAAATCCTACAGGGGACTACAATCCCCCTCCCCCGCGCCATTGGCTGATCCCACCCCGCATGTTGACCTGCTCCGTATACCCGTTGCCCTACCGGGCCAACCCCGCCGAGTATTTTGCGGCGATTCGCCATGCTCCAGGCGCGGTACTGCTCGACAGCGGCCGGCCGACGGCCGAGCGTGGGCGTTACGACCTGCTCAGCGCCTGGCCCGAAGCGACCTTGACGGTAGGGCCGGATGAGAGCGGCAGTGATTTCCTGCAGCGGCTGCGCGAGAACCTGGCGCAGTTGGGCGAGGCGGCCTTGCCTGCTGGGGTTGAATTACCCTTTGCCGGCGGTTTGATCGGTTACTTGAGCTATGACTTCGGCCGGCACCTGGAACGGGTTGCACGCCTGGCCGTGGACGACCTGCATCTACCGGATGCGCGCTTGGGGCTGTATGCCTGGGCGCTGGTCAGTGATCACCAGGCACGCACCAGCCAACTGGTGTTTCATCCGGTGCTGGCCGATAGCGAGCGGCAACGCCTGATCGCCCTGTTCAGTCATGCAACGGGCGACGCTCCCGCCGCCTTCAAGCTCCAGGGCCCCATGGCGCCGGACCTCAGCCTGGAAGAGTACCAACAGGCCATCCTGCGTATTCAGGACTACATCCAGGCCGGGGACTGCTACCAGGTCAACTTTACCCAACGCTTTCGCGCACCTTGTAGCGGCGACCCGTGGGCGGCCTACTGCGCCTTGCGCGAAGCCTGCCCGACCCCGTTTTCCGGGTTCCAGAGCCTGCCGGATGACGGCGCCGTGCTGAGCCTCTCGCCGGAACGCTTTGTGCGCATCAGCGAAGGCCAGGTCGAGACTCGCCCGATCAAGGGCACCCGCCCTCGCGGCCTGACCTGCGAAGAGGACGCCGCCAACGCCGCCGAACTGCTGGCCAGCCCCAAGGACCGCGCAGAAAACCTGATGATCGTCGACCTGCTGCGCAACGACCTCGGCCGCAGTTGCCGCATCGGTTCCGTGAAAGTGCCGGAGCTGTTCAGCCTGGAAAGCTACCCCAACGTGCACCACCTGGTGAGCAGTGTCACTGGCATATTGGCCGACGACAAAGACGCCCTCGACCTGATCGCCGGCAGCTTCCCCGGCGGCTCCATCACCGGCGCGCCGAAGATTCGCGCCATGCAGATCATCGACGAGCTTGAACCCACCCGTCGCGGGCTGTATTGCGGCTCGCTGGTGTACCTGGACGTGCGCGGCGAGATGGACAGTTCCATCGCGATTCGCAGCTTGCTGGTCAAGGACGGGCAAGCGTGTTGCTGGGGTGGCGGTGGGATTGTGGCGGATTCAGAGTGGCAGGCGGAGTATCAGGAGTCGCTGACGAAAGTGCGGGTGTTGTTACAGACATTGGAAGGTTTGTAGGGTCGCCCGCTCTCCAGGGCCGGGTATTGCGCACGACAAAACCTGAATCAGAACGGTTGTGGACGGACTGTGCGCTGGACGATAGCGTCCGTCCCTACCGCCCACCTTGCCGTCTGTGAAGGATCACATATGCGACAGCTTACTCGTCAGGAGTTGTTTCCGGGATTGCATCCCTACCTACGCCGCCCTATCATCTCCCATATTGGGAGGTCGAATCGATGCGAATAATCGCTTTATCGACTTTACGAATATTCTGGGAGCGCCATCCCGCCTGTGTTGACGCAAAAGCTCCGCTGGTCGAGTTGTATCGCCATATGGAAAAGGCCACTTACCCTACGCCACAGGCACTCAAAGCAGAGCTTGGAGCGGCGAGCATCCTCAAGGGCGGTAGGGTTGTATTCAACGTGGGCGGCAACAAGTATCGAGTGATCATGGCGATCGATTACGAGCGGCAGCTTGGGTTCATACGTTTCGTAGGGACCCACGCGCAATATGATCAAATCAACGCGGAGACCGTGTGATGAACATCAAACCTATTCGTTCCGATGAGGATTTGACCGCGGCACTCGCTCGCGTGGAGCAGCTTTGGAACGCACAAACCGGCTCGCCAGAGGGTGACGAGCTGGAGATTCTTGCAATCCTCATCGAGAAGTACGAGGCGGAGCATTACCCCATGCCACCTTCAGACCCCGTGGAAGCCATCCGATTTAGAATGGAGCAACTGGGCATGACCCCGCGCGACCTGGAGCCCTTTATCGGCACCAGCGGGCGTGTGTCGGAAGTATTGAATCACAAGCGCAAGCTGAGCCTGGCGATGATCAAACGCCTGCATGAAGGTTTGCGTATTCCTTATGAGCGCTTGCTGGCCGAGGGTTAGGCGGTGACGGAGCCGACGCCATCGCGGGCAAGCCCGGCTCCCACAGTTAACCGCGCTGTTTGACGTTACATGGTCGAAGGTGGGAGCTGGCTTGCCTGCGATGGGGCAATCAGCCGCGCCACATAACTTACAAGCTCAACTGCCGATTCGACGCCTTGATAAACTCTTTCTTCAAGTCTTCAAACGTATGCACCGCCGGGAACTGCGGGAATTCGCGAATCACATTGTCCGGCGCATGGAACAGAATCCCACGGTCAGCTTCACCCAGCATGCTGGTGTCGTTGTAGGAATCACCGGCAGCGATCACGCGGTAGTAGAGGGTTTTGAATGCCAGCACCGATTGGCGCTTGGGGTCTTTCTGGCGCAGTTGGTAGCTGACCACTCGGTCGTTTTCATCGGTGATCAAGCGGTGGCAGAGCAGGGTCGGGAAACCCAGCTGACGCATCAGCGGCTGGGAGAATTCGTAGAAGGTGTCGGACAGGATCACCACCTGAAAGCGCTCGCGCAGCCAGTTGACGAACTCGATGGCGCCGTCCAGCGGCTTGAGCGTGGCGATCACGGCCTGGATATCGGCCAGTTTGAGCCCATGCTCGTCGAGGATGCGTAGGCGCTGTTGCATCAGCACGTCGTAGTCGGGGATGTCACGGGTGGTGGCCCGCAGGGACTCAATGCCGGTTTTCTCGGCAAAGGCGATCCAGATTTCCGGAACCAGTACCCCTTCCAGGTCAAGGCAGGCAATTTCCACACGACACTCCTGTTAGATATTGTTAGTTGAGCGAGCAAAAGGACTGCCGAACTCTAGCGACTCAAGCACGCCGCCGCAACGCACGGCAGATTTTGATACCATCGCCGCCTATAGAGCGCTCAGCGCCACTGACCTGTAGGAACCGTCCTGATGAACCAAGCCTTTGACGTCGTTGAACTCGCCACGACTTATGCCAACAAGTCTGCTCAGGACATTCTCAAGCTGGCGCTCAGCCAGTTCGGCGATGACCTGTGGATTTCCTTCAGCGGTGCCGAGGATGTGGTGCTGGTGGACATGGCCTGGAAGCTGAACAAGAACGTCAAGGTGTTCAGCCTCGACACTGGCCGCCTGCACCCGGAGACCTACCGGTTTATCGAGCAGGTGCGTGAGTTCTACAAGATCGACATCGAACTGATCTCGCCGGACTCAAGCAAGCTGGAGCCCTTCGTCAAAGAGAAAGGCCTGTTCAGCTTCTATAAGGACGGCCATGGCGAATGCTGCGGCATCCGCAAGATCGAACCGCTGCGCCGCAAACTCGCAGGTGTGAGTGCCTGGGCCACCGGCCAGCGCCGCGACCAGAGCCCCGGCACTCGCAGCCAGGTGGCGGCGCTGGAAATCGACACGGCGTTCTCCACGCCGGAACGTACCCTGTACAAGTTCAACCCGCTGGCGCAGATGACCAGCGAGGAGGTGTGGGGTTATATCCGCATGCTCGAGCTGCCGTACAACAGCCTGCATGAGCGCGGGTTTATCAGCATCGGCTGCGAGCCGTGCACCCGGCCGGTATTGCCCCGCCAGCATGAACGTGAAGGCCGCTGGTGGTGGGAAGAAGCCACGCAGAAGGAATGCGGGCTGCATGCGGGGAATATCATCAGCAAGGCTTGAGCCTCTGACGCCACCGCCTCTGTAGGAGCGAGCTTGCTCGCGAAAAACGTCAACGATAACGCGTGTTTCCTGACTGAACGCGGCGTCTGTGAGTTTTTCGCGAGCAAGCTCGCTCCTACAGAAAGCGGCATTTGCTTTGTGGTCGGGCAAATCTTGTACACAACCCATGTAACCATAGGTGCCATTTTTGTGTGCAACTTAATGTACAACGCACCAAAACGTAACATCTCCCGGCGCCCATGGCGCTGCCTATAAATAGCCCTGCAATTAACAAAAAAATAAATACCTGTTCAAACGGTCAATTTATAACGTTTGTAATTCAGTAAGTTATTCACAACCTATATAAAAACGAAATTAGCCAAGATTTTCATATATCGAGAATTGGCACGCATATGGCTTAGGCAGAAGTACGCTTTGTATACAATCAATACAAAACCTACATACACTTTGCCATCCGCCGCTTTGCTGCAGATGCGCTGGAGCCTGCCGGAATGCGTACAAGTCTCTCAAACACCCTCGCACTGGATCTGCCCTCCTCCCCATTAAACCCTGCAGCCGCCGGCCCCGGCCCGCTGGTGCTCAGCCCGCGCCTGCACAACAAGGACCTGGCGCCCACCAAGGTCGAAGGCCGACGCTGGGGGCGCTATAGCATCTTTGCGTTGTGGACCAATGACGTGCACAACATCGCCAACTATTCATTTGCCATCGGCTTATATGCATTGGGCCTGGGCGGCTGGCAAATATTGCTGTCCCTGGGGATCGGCGCGGCGCTGGTGTACTTTTTCATGAACTTGTCGGGCTACATGGGGCAGAAGACCGGGGTGCCGTTTCCGGTTATCAGCCGCATCAGTTTCGGCATTTACGGGGCGCAAATTCCGGCGTTGATTCGGGCAGTGATTGCAATTGCCTGGTTTGGGATCCAGACCTACCTGGCCTCGGTAGTTTTCCGCGTATTGCTGACGGCCATTCATCCAGGGTTTGCCGATTATGACCACGACTCGATTCTCGGTCTGTCGACCTTGGGTTGGGCGTGTTTTGTGGCGATCTGGCTGGTGCAGTTGGTGATCCTCGCCTACGGCATGGAAATGGTACGTCGCTATGAAGGCTTCGCCGGGCCGGTGATTCTGCTGACCGTGGCTGCGCTGGCCGGCTGGATGTACTTCCAGGCGAACGGGCAGATTGCCTGGTCGATCCGCGAGCCCCTGAGTGGCGGCGAGATGTGGCGCAATATCTTTGCCGGCGGCGCGCTGTGGCTGGCGATCTACGGCACCCTGATCCTTAACTTCTGCGACTTCGCCCGCTCTTCGCCGTGCCGCAAGACCATCCAGGTCGGCAACTTCTGGGGCCTGCCGGTGAATATCCTGGTGTTCGCCGCCATCACCGTGCTGCTGTGCGGCGGGCAGTTCCAGCTCAATGGCCGGGTAATCGAAAGCCCGACCGAAATCATCGCGGCGATCCCCAACACCTTCTTTCTGGTGCTCGGCTGCCTGGCTTTCCTGATTGTCACCGTGGCGGTGAACATCATGGCCAACTTCGTCGCTCCGGCCTTTGTACTGAGCAACCTGGCGCCCAAGTACCTGAACTTTCGGCGCGCCGGGCTGATCAGCGCCTTCGTTGCCGTGCTGATCCTGCCGTGGAACCTCTACAACAGCCCGTTGGTGATCGTGTACTTCCTCTCTGGCCTGGGCGCGCTGCTGGGGCCTTTGTACGGGGTGATCATGGTCGATTACTGGATGATCCGTAAAAGCCAGGTGGACGTGCCACAACTGTACAGCGAAGACCCCCAAGGCATTTATTACTACAGCCGTGGGGTGAATATGCGTGCGGTGGCGGCGTTTATTCCAGCGGCGGTGATCGCCATCCTGCTGGCGCTGTTGCCAGGGTTTGCCAGCGTCTCGCCGTTTTCCTGGTTGTTTGGCGCAGGCATCGCCGGGTTGCTGTACCTGTTGATTGCCAAGCGCCAACCGCACTACGCCGATGTCAGCGGCGAAAGCATTGCCGTCGATAACGTCAGTCATTAAACAAGGACTTTCCATGCGTATCCTCGTGGTCAACGTCAACACCACCGAATCCATCACCGAGACCATCGCCCAGCAAGCACGGGTGGTGGCTTCACCGGGCACCGAGATTGTCGGGCTCACCCCGTACTTCGGCGCCGAATCGGTGGAAGGCAATTTTGAGAGCTACCTGGCGGCCATTGCCGTGATGGACCGGGTGATGGCCTACGACCAGCCCTTTGATGCGGTGATCCAGGCCGGCTATGGCGAACATGGCCGTGAAGGCCTGCAGGAACTGCTCAATGTACCGGTGGTGGATATCACCGAAGCGGCGGCCAGCACCGCGATGTTCCTGGGGCACGCCTACTCGGTGGTAACCACCCTGGACCGCACGGTGCCGCTGATTGAAGACCGGCTGAAACTCGCCGGCCTCTACCAGCGTTGTGCTTCGGTGCGCGCCAGCGGTATGGCGGTGCTGGAACTGGAAGACGACCCGCTGGGCGCCATGGAAGCCATCGTGCATCAAGCGGAACTGGCCATCCGCGACGACAAGGCGGAGGTGATCTGCCTGGGCTGCGGCGGCATGGCCGGGCTGGATGAGCAGATCCGCCAGCGCACCGGGGTGCCGGTGGTGGATGGGGTGACGGCGGCGGTGATGGTGGCCGAGTCGTTGGTGCGGTTGGGGTTGTCGACGTCGAAGGTCAGGACATATGCGGCGCCGCGGCCGAAGAAGATCATCGGGTGGCCGGGCAAGGTCGGGCGGTAGACCGATGCGCCTGCATCGCGGGCAAGCCCGGCTCCCACATTGGATTGCGATCACTGTGGGAGCCGGGCTTGCCCGCGATGGCCACGACTCGGTGTAAAGCCGTGCTCAGATAGCACTGAACCGTTGAGCCAGTTTCTGCTCGGCAAACCGCTCAATAACGAAATCCACAAACGCGCGAGTCTTGCCCGGCAACAATTTATGCTCGGCGTAATAGATGGAAATATTGCCGTCGTCCACATACCAATCGGGTAACACCCGCACCAACGCACCGCTGTCCAGGAACGGCACGGCCATTGGCATGCTCACCAGGGCGATACCAAGGCCCTGGGCACTGGCGCAGCAAGCGGCTTCGGAGTCGCTCATGGTCATGGCCGGTTTCAGCACCAGTGGGCTGTGCTCGCGCTCACGGTTGGTCAGTTGCCACGAACGCACCCGGCCAGTCTGCGGCGAGCGGATCAAAATGCCGAGGCAGTGCGACAGGTCCTCGGGCGCCAGCACCGGCAAGCGACGCGCCAGGTAATCCGGCGATGCCACCAGCACCCGGTGCGCCGGCGTCAACTTGCGCGCCACCACGCCTTGGGGCAGCTCGAACCCGCCGCCGATGGCCGCATCGAAGCCTTGGCCGATCAGGTCGACCTGGCGGTTATCGAAGTGCCAGTCCGGGCTGATATCCGGACAGCGCCGCATAAATTCGCCCAGCAATGGCACCACGTAGCGGTTGCCGAACACTGGCCCCATGCTGACCTTGAGCGTGCCCACCGGCCGCCCTTCGGCACTGGCCAGGTTGGCGACCGCATTCTGAATGGTGGTGAGGCTGCCGCTGACTTCCTTCAGGAACAGCTTGCCGGCTTCGGTCAGCGCCAGGCGCCGAGTGCTGCGCTGGAACAGCCGCACACCGAGGCGCGCCTCCAACTTGGCAACGCTTTTACCCACCGCAGCCGGGGTCAGGCTCAGGTGCCGAGCAGCCTCGGCAAAGCTGCCACCCTCGGCGCTGCGCACAAAGCATTCGATACTGCCAAAGCTCTCCATATCGCCCCACGCTAAACTTTTGGTTTACACAGACTATAGCAACCACGGGCTACCGAGCAGCGCGGGTGAGGTCGATACTCGCTCCATCAACTAACTCGGAGATCGACATGACCACACACAACCTCACCGGCAAAGTCGCCTTGATTCAAGGCGGTTCCCGCGGCATCGGCGCCGCCATCGTCAAGCGCCTCGCCGCCCAGGGGGCAGCGGTTGCCTTTACCTACATCAGCTCGGCCGCCAAGGCCCAAGCGTTGCAGAACGAGGTGATCAGCGAAGGCGGCAAAGCCCTGGCGATACAGGCCGACAGCGCCGATGCCACGGCGATTCGCGCGGCGGTCAACGCCACGGTCAAGGCGTTTGGGCGCCTGGATATCCTGGTGAATAACGCTGGCGTGCTGGCCATCGCGCCGCTGGACGAATTCAAGCTGGAAGACTTTGACCAGACCTTGGCGATCAACGTACGCAGCGTGTTTATCGCCACCCAGGAAGCCGCCAAGCATATGGGCGAAGGTGGCCGGGTGATCAATATCGGCAGCACCAACGCCGAACGCATGCCCTTTGGTGGCGGCGGGCCTTACGCCATGAGCAAGGCGGCGCTGGTGGGGTTGACCAAGGGATTGGCGCGGGACCTGGGGCCACGGGGCATCACCATCAACAATGTGCAGCCTGGGCCGGTGGACACCGACATGAACCCGGCGAACAGTGATTTTGCCGAAAGCCTGATTGGGTTGATGGCGGTAGGTCGGTATGGGCATGTGGAGGAGATTGCCAGTTTTGTGGCCTATCTGGCTGGGCCGGAAGCCGGCTATATCACGGGCGCCAGCCTGACCATCGATGGTGGTTTCAGCGCCTGATTTGTTCAGAACCGCACACCAAATGTGGGAGCGGGCTTGCCCGCGAAGGCAGTGTGTCAGAGCCACATCTGTCACTGCACTACCGCTTTCGCAGGCAAGCCAGCTCCCACATTTTTGACCGTGCGGGGTCAGGCCATGGGGGGCAAGCCGTAGGCGGCCAAATCAAAGTCGGCGAGCTTGCGAATAATCTGGTCAGCATGCTGGTACTTGCTGTCAGCCATGGCCTCATCGGGCACCGCAATAGCGGTCATGTGCGCAGCCTTCGCCGCCGTCACGCCGAACGGCGAGTCTTCGAATACCAGGCAATCCTCAGGCGCCACACCCATACGGCGCGCAGCGGTGAGGAAGATATCCGGCGCAGGCTTGGCAGCGCCTACTTCCGGGTCGTCGGCGGTGACGATAGTGTCGAACAGGCCAAACCATTCACGGTGCAAGGTGGTCTTGTGGCCAAACGAATTACGCGATGAACTGGTGCCCACCGCAATCGGAATATTGTGCGCTTTCAAGTGCCGCACCAACGCCTCAGCGCCGGGCATGCCCAGGGCCTTGGGAAAACGCTCGCTCATCAGTGGTTCGCGTATTTCCAGAAACTCGGCTGGCGTGATCGGCAGGTCCAGTGCCTTGACCACATAATCGGCCAAATCCTGGGCACCGCGCCCGATGATGTGCTGCTTGATGCTCCAGTCGTAGGTACGGCCATAGCGTTCGGCAATGATCTGTGTCACTTCGGTGTAGATGCCTTCGGTATCCAGCAACAACCCGTCCATATCGAAAATCACGGCCTTGATCGGGACAGCGGTACGCGGTGCATTCATCACAACACAACCTTGGGGCGAGGACTAAATGGATTCAGCACAATAACGGCCCTCGTTGCCTGCAAGCAACCTTCGTGGACCAACCGTTGATTCATACCACGCAACAGTTTTACCCGTCGGCGCTGACGGCGGCCGTCTAGGGTTTGAGAGGAAAACGTCATGACCCGTTGACGCGGATCTGAAAATATCGATTGCAAACCTTATAAAAGACTTATTAACCTCCCATGAATTCAATCCAATGGACGCGAAAAGCCGTCAAACAATTGCTTCGGTTGCATGCGTATCATCAGCAACAGGTACGCGATGCCGTGTCCGCTCTTGAACACATGCCCGATGCAATCAACGTCAAGGTGCTGGTTAACCATCCTCACAGCTATCGCTTGCGGGTAGGTCATTACCGGGTCCTTTTCGACTGGGACGGCAGCATCCAGGTCGTCAGCATCCAAGAGGTTAAAAAACGTGACGAGCGAACCTACTGCCGTACAGATCATCCACAATACGCAGGGCAAACCGGCCTATGTGGTGATTCCCTATGAACATTATGTGGCGCAGCAAAACGATCCAAACCTGATCCCCCATGCGGTCGTCAGCCGCCTGGTGGATGGTGCAACACCTATCCGCGCGTGGCGCGAGCACCTGAGCTTGACCCAGGAAGAAGTCGCCCAACGCCTGGGTATTTCACAATCGGCATTTGCCCAGCAGGAAGCGGTCAGCAAACCCCGTCGCACCACGCGGGAAAAGATAGCCAAGGCGTTCGGTATCAATGCCAGTCAACTGGAGCTATAACGTCACCCTGCAAAAATTCACGTATTCCTTTACTCACATCGAGCTCAAACATGCTCTACCGCCTAGCCGCCGACGGCCTCGTGCTGTTCCACCTGGCCTTTATCTTGTTCGTGCTGTTCGGCGGCCTGCTCACCCTGAAGTGGCCTAGGGTAATGTGGCTGCACCTGCCCGCCGTTGCCTGGGGCATCGCGGTAGAGGTGCTGCACCTGCCCTGCCCGCTTACCCGTTGGGAAAACCTGTTTCGCCACCTGGCCGGGCAGGACGGTTATGGCGGCGGGTTTATCGAGCATTACATCCTGACGCTGATCTACCCAGCCGGGCTGACTGCGAATACTCAATTGGTGCTGGGGGCCGTGGTGGTGGTGGTCAACCTCGCGGTGTATGGGCGGGTTATCCGGCGTTACGTACAGGCTTGAGACAGCTGCGCTGGTGAAGAATCAGCGCACCTCAATCCGTTCGCGGTCGCCCCATGTCCGAAGCCTTCGAAGTCCCCAGCCCCCACGAAAAACACCTAGAACACACCACCGAGCATGCTCACGGCCGCGGCGACAGCTTTGCCAGCCGCATCGCCGTGATGACCGCGATCATGGCGACCGTCGGTGCCATGCTCAGCTATCAGGCCGGCTCCAGCGAAAGTGAAGCTGCGATGGACAAGAACAACGCCGCCATCATCAAGACCGAAGCCGCCAACCAGTGGAACTACTACCAGGCCAAATCCAGCCGCCAGAACCTGGCGGAACTGGCCACCCACATTCCCGGCGTGGATGCGGCGCACTACCAGGATGAGATCGAGCGCTACAAGCATCAAAAAGAAGAGGTGCGTAAACAGGCCGAAACGCTCGAGGCCACTTCACGGGACTGGGATCACAAATCCGAAGCAGCGCTGCACCAGCACCATCGCTGGGCCCAGGCGATGACGGCGATTCAGATCGCGATTTCATTGGCGGCGATTACCTTGCTCACGCGCAAGGAATGGCTCAAACGGATGTCGTACACCGCTGGCGGCGTAGCGGTGATGTTGGGAGGCCTGGCGTGGCTGCATCTCTGAAAGGTGGGCGCTGTCGGGACCCTGCGAGGCTGCGATGGGATCACCGCGGAGCACGCGCCAGGCTGAGTCATCTGCATCCCAGCCGCGCTGATTGATTTCAATCTGCCAGCTGAGCGCTTAGAGTGTTGCCCCCCGAGAATTGAATCTCGAGCTTGAATCTATGGAGTTATAAGTGAAATACGTCAGTAAAGTCGTTGCAGCAGCCGTACTTGGTTTCACCCTGGCAGGTTGCACCGGCACCGCCATGAAAACCCAGCAATACGACGCCAGCCAATACACCGTGCTGGGCCACAGCGAAGCCAGCGCCACTGGCATCATGCTGCTGGGCGTCATCCCTATCGGCCAGAACAACCGCTTCGTGCGCGCTCAGGATGCAGCCATCAAGGCCAAGGGCGGGGACGCGTTGATCAACACGCAAGTGCAGGAAAAGTGGTTCTGGGCTTGGGTATTGAACGGCTACACCACCAAGATCTCCGGTGATGTGATCAAGCTGAAGACCGCGCAGTAAGTATGAAACTGCCAGGGCGCTGGCCCCGGCAAGCGACGTATCATGGGCCTGACTTTCGAGGATGGCCCATGAACCTCAGCATCATTTACGCCCTCGCGGCCGCCGCCCTGTTCGGCGCCAGCACCCCGCTCGCCAAAAGCCTTGGCCTGGGCCTTTCGCCCATACTGCTCGCCGGCCTGCTCTACCTCGGCAGCGGCATCGGCCTTGCCGGTGTGCGCTTGATCCGTGATCGCGGCTGGAAACCCACCGGGCTAACCCCATCGGAATGGCCCTGGCTGCTTGGCGCCATCGCCTTCGGCGGCCTCCTCGGCCCCGTTGCACTGATGTTTGGCCTGAGCCGTACCTCCAGCGCCAGCGCCTCCCTGATGCTCAACCTTGAGTCGGTACTGACTGCCGTGATCGCCTGGGTTGTGTTCCGCGAAAACGCCGACCGACGCATCGTCCTCGGCATGCTCGCCATTGTGCTGGGCGGCGTGGTGTTGTCATGGTCCGGTGCCGACGGCAGCCGCCAGGACTGGACCGGACCGCTTGCCGTTGCGCTGGCGTGTTTGTGCTGGGGGATCGATAACAACCTCACGCGCAAAGTGTCCGCGTCTGACGCGTTGTTTATCGCAGGTGCCAAGGGGTTGATTGCGGGGCTGGTCAATTGCAGCCTGGCACTTTACCTCGGGGTGCAGATTCCCGGCATGGCGCAACTGGCGCCGATTCTACTGGTCGGGTTCCTCGGCTATGGCATCAGCCTGGTGATGTTCGTGCTGGCGCTCCGTGGGCTGGGCAGTGCGCGTACCGGGGCTTACTTCTCCACGGCACCTTTTCTCGGTGCCGCAGTGGCGTTGCTGGTACTTGGCGAATCGGTGACCGCGGCGTTCTGGATTGCCTCGGCGCTGATGGCCGTGGGCGTGTGGCTGCACCTGACGGAGCGGCATGCCCACGAGCATGTGCATGAAGCCACGGAACATGGGCATCGGCATGTGCATGATGAACATCACCAGCATGAGCATGGGTTTGAGTGGGATCCGGCGCAGCCGCACAGTCATGTGCATGTTCACAAGGTGATGACCCACAGCCACGCGCATTTTCCGGATGTGCATCATCGGCATAGGCATTGATGATCGTTTGGTACGAAAAGACTTCGGTATTCTCCAATCCTGAAGCCCAGTGGGAGTGGCTCCAAACACCACAGTGCAGGCGAAGGCAGGTATGATCCAGGCCAACCCGGCCCGACTGGACCTACACACATGCCTGCCTCCGACACCCGCCCTACGCCCGCGCCATTCCTCAAGCCCGGTGAAACCGTGGTGTTGTTCGACGGGGTGTGCAAGCTGTGTAACGGTTGGGCGAGGTTTCTGATCCGCCACGACCACCAACGGCGCTTGCGATTAGCCGCCGTGCAGTCACCCGAGGGTCAGGCGCTGCTGGCGTGGGCGGGGTTGCCGCTGGAGCAGTTCGACACCCTCGCAGTGATCCGCGATCGGCACTGTTGGGAGCGTTCGGAGGCGGTGTTGGAAATCATTGCGCAACTGCCTGCCCGCTGGCGCCCATTGCTGCTCCTGCGCGGCATCCCGCGCTTTCTTCGGGATTGGGCTTACGACCGCATCGCGCCCAATCGCTATCGGCTGTTCGGGAAATACGATACCTGCCTGTTACCGAACGCGGATCATGAACAGCGCTTTTTAAAGGATCAGCCATGAATCCCCTGTTGCGCATCAACTGGATCGCCCGGGGCGGCCTGGCTTTCATGTTTGCTTACCATGGGCTGGTGCCGAAGCAGCTGTGGCTAAGCCAGGGTGAGCGGGCAATGATCCAGGCGCACGGGATCGAGCAGGTGCAGTTGTTTGCCACGCTGGCGGGGGTTGGCGTTGTGTGCGGTGGCTTGGAATACCAAGCCCTGAACGGCATTTATTTCAGCCCGAGTGCCTCAAGTGCAACGGCCAGCGCTGATGTCAGCCACACAGCAACAGCCCAATCAACTGCCATGGCGTCATCTTCGTGACCATGATCAGCACGATCACAAACATCCCAGAGAAACCCAAAACACCCATCCAGAACCATTGCCTATAGACGTCGCGGTATCCATCACCAAGCGCGCTGCACGTCTCAACCGCACTGAGCGCCATCTGCTGCAAACGCTTCTGCAGCACCAGCACCGGCAGCCAAAGAGCCCCCACACACAGGAAGATGATCAGCGAAGTCAGCACCCATTCGGTGGTCAACCCAAGTCCGGCAAGCTTGACCAACACAAAGCCGGTAATGATCTGAATGACGCCCGCCGGCGTAGTGATCCAGGTATCGAACTGCACCACCATCCGCGCCACATGGGCAATCACTTGCGGGTTGGCCGTACGGCTCGCGGCGATCAGATACAGATACGAGCCCATGCCGAAGCCAAACAGGAAAATCGCCGCGATGATGTGGATGTATTTCAGGCTCAAATAGAGCATGGTCAGCCCTGCCCGTCAGAGAAATGCACGGCCAGGCTAAGGTTCGCCGGGTCGTTGATGGCGTCCATGTATTCGTCGACGGTGATTTCGCCAACGCACGGCCGCGCACCGGGTTCAGGCACATAACCTTGCGCGACTTTGAGGGCCAGAGCAACGGCGGCGCAGCTGGGGATTTCCGGGCCTTTGTCATTCAGCGCCGTCAGTTGCACCGCCAGGGACAGCGGTTGCCCTTCTGCGCCGAGGCCGTTCACGTCGATGTACATCGCGCTTTTGCCATCGCCAAAGCGCTCGGACCAAGTACCCAGCCGATGCAGCCGCGCAGCCCAGGCAAGATGGTCACGCACCACGCCCCACCGCAGCGCCTGGGCCAGCAGATAGTTGGCGATACCGCCAAGCTTGAGCCCCGCACCAGCCTTGAAGCTCAGGGTGTGGGCACCATAGCGGCCAGCAAAGATGTCCATGTCGGGCACGTCCACATTCGCCAACACCCGCGTGCCAAGCTCAGGCATTTTGCGCAGCGTCAGGTCCTGCCAGCCCAGCACTTCATGCACCTGGCCATGCCTGAGCTGCTTGATGGGTTTGCCCGCGTAAGCCAGCACACCTTCGACGGTGGACAGGCCCGGCATCTTGGCCGAGGAGGAAATACCGTGCTCGATCGAGTCGATACGGGTGAAGCGATAGCGATACTGATCGATGATGGCGGACGACAGCGTCGGCACGGAGCTGCACCCGCTAAGGATCGCCACGCCTGCCTGCCGTGCTTGTGCATCCAGCACGCTCACGCCGTTGACGAAGGTGCGGCAGTCGGACAAGTCGCAGTAGTTCACGCCAGCGTCGATGCAACTCTGGGCGACAGCATAGGACTGCCCCTGGAACGGGCCGCCGGTGTGGATCACCCACATGATGTTCATCGACCGCAAAACGGAGGCGAACCCGGCTCCCATGGCATCGCCGCACCAGCCCTCGCAGGCGGTGTTCGACTGGCTTTTCAGCTCATCCACCTTGCGCTGCAGCTTATGAGGGTCGCGACCCGAGATCACCAGTTCAATGCCCGGCGCCAACACCAGATGCCGGCAAACGATGCTGCCGAAATTGCCGTAGCCACCGACCACCAACACCCTGAGTGTCATTCCATTCTTCCCTAAACAAACGATCATGCGCTGCGCCTGAGGCAGGCTGGCGGCTAATGCGGCTAAAGATACCCGATTTGCTTAACAGCTCGGGCCAGATCAGCAGAGAGAGAGTCAGAAGAAGGACTACGGTTTTACAGAGCCCTGCCCTGGCTGATCACCAGCCCGCCCCACAAGCCGTCCCAGGCCACCTGCAACGGTTTACCGCGATCAATTGACTCCAGGCCAGCTCTCTACATATTCAATAGTGAAGTCCGGATAGGAATCGACAATCTGGATCTTGTAGTCAGGATAGCTATCCACGGTTTGCCATTTCCCGACAGAGTCCGGCCAGGAAACCACCTTCTTTACTTTGAGGTCGGGGAATTGATTCACCACCTTCACCTTGTAGTCGGGATAGCTGTCCACGAACTGGATCTTGCCGTAAATCTTCGACACATCGACCGTCGTACCGGCGTAAGCGCAAAAGGTGCAGGTCAACAGCAAGGAAGCGAGGGCAACTTTGAACATGAGTATTGCATCCTGAAAAATTGAGGCGTCCAGTCTATCGGTAGCCGCGCGGGCCGTGCCGAAAAACGCCTATCCCTTAAACTCACCCGTCCCATTGCCGACGGCGTCAACATACGCCACACACAACGACTCGGCGATCTGGCTTTTGACTGCTTTGGTCGATTCTGCGCGCGGGTTTCACCTTTGTTGTTTCCGGACTTTCGATGGCAACCCTGAGCCGGAAATAACATGAGGGTTCCCGTCGGCGAAGTTAGCGATAAAACACAACGCTGTGCGGGCCATAAAGTAAATAAATCCGTCCCCTTTTCCGTCCCATACGGGCAACGTCCTACAGGCCAAGCAGAAATGTGGGGCTCCCGTTTCAAAATCGCAATGTCTATAGTCGCCCGGTCGCCCATACGGCGGCCGGGTTTGGCGACTCGAAAACAAGACGGAACGTAGACGACGTTATTTTCATGCAGCTGCCATTTTTGGCGGTTTAGCGTGAAAAGAGCTCATTGTTTTTATATTTGTCTTGTGGAGTTAAACATGAACCCATACATCGCCCTCACCAGCAACGACAGCGCCACCCCTGCCCTTTTTGTCGATACCACCGTGCCATTGGAAATACTCCTCGACGCCGCGACCTATCGACTTCGTGCCGTTACACAAGTCCTTGAGAACCTCGCACTACGCAGTGAGATCAGTAGTGATGCGGTTGTACTCAGTGATTTTGCGTTGCTTTGTTCAATCCCTTTGCGCGACGGCTGCGATTTACTGGACGTCATAGGAAGGCGAATGGATATGCCAAGCGCGTGACCTGATAAAGCTGGACTTTTCAAACCCCAGAAATCACAAAACCCCTGGCTTCTCTCGAAACCAGGGGTTTTGTTTACATCGAATTTGGCGGTGAAGGAGAGATTCGAACTCTCGATACAATTTCTTGTATACACACTTTCCAGGCGTGCTCCTTAAGCCACTCGGACACTTCACCGTATCTCATCAAACCAGTTCAGTCTGTCGAGGCGCGCTAATGTAGTCGAAAGCCTTTCTGATGGCAAAGGTTTTTTTCAGAATTTTCATGCGGTTAGACCGTTATGCTATTCACCGCCCGGCAAGGGGTGGTGATTGTGCCATTCTCAGGCAGCGGCGGCACGCTTCTGGAATGCTTGCTGCGCCCTGCTCCGGGGCGTCTACCCTTGGGGATGAGGCAAAAGCCTGACTGGGTAGTCAGTCACGGCGCTTTACCCGCGGGGGCGCGGTGAGTAACGTCTGCGCATCTATCTCTATAACAAGCCCTACAAGGAACCGCGTCATGAGTGAGTTGATTGCCTACCACTTCGAAGACGGTATCGCGACCCTGACCCTGAGCAACGGCAAGGTGAATGCCATTTCTCCGGCGGTGGTCAGTGAGTTTAATGCGGCGCTGGATCAGGCCGAGAAGGATCGGGCGGTGGTAATCATCACGGGCACGCCGGGGATTTTGTCGGGTGGCTATGATTTGAAGGTGATGACCGCCGGCCCTAAAGAGGCGATCAGCCTAGTGACCTCGGGTTCGACCCTGGCGCGGCGGATGTTGGCGCATCCGTTCCCGGTGATCGTGGCCTGCCCGGGCCATGCGGTGGCCAAGGGCGCGTTCCTGTTGTTGTCGGCCGATTATCGGATTGGCGTCGAAGGCCCGTTCAGCATTGGCCTGAATGAAGTGGCGATTGGCATGACCATGCACCACGCCGGTATCGAGTTGGCGCGCGATCGCCTGCGTAAGTCAGCGTTTCAGCGTTCGGTGATCAATGCCGAGATGTTTGATCCGCAAGGCGCCCTGCACGCCGGTTTCCTCGACAAGGTGGTGGCACCCGAAGAACTGCACGCTGCAGCACTGGAAGCAGCACGGCAATTGAAGAAGATCAATATGAACGCGCACAAACACACCAAATTGAAAGTGCGCCGCGCACTGCTCGAAGCCCTGGACGATGCAATCATCCAGGATCAGGGCCATAGCCTGAGCTAAGTCCTACACCTGCTGTGCCAGAGCCCGACCTTGAGTCGGGCTTTTTCTTACCTATGAATGTGAAACGTCCGTAGCCGCTCTAGTTAGCCGTTATCGGCCCATGTGGAAACATGCGCTTAAACATCGGCTATCTCCTACGTCTGTAGGGGCAATTGCCGAATACAGTGCACATCCGTACACTGCGCCACCTTTTGTCCCGATGGGCCGTGTCGATGCTTTTTCTGTTGCGTATGTTGTTGATGAGCCTGCATTTTATGATCGCTGGCGTGCTGGGTGTGCTGGTCGGTGTATGCCGGCCGTTCAATCCGGACAACAGTCGTCTCTGTGCTCGCCTCTATGCGTTGCCAGCCATGCGGATCTTGGGCTTGAACGTGAAGACCGATGTCGACTCGCTGCGCAACAAGCCCGGTACCTGCGTGGTAATCGCTAACCATCAGTCCAACTACGATCTGTTTGTGTTCGGCAACGTAGTACCCCATCGCACGGTCTGCATCGCCAAGAAAAGCCTGAAATGGGTACCACTGTTCGGCCAGTTGTTCTGGCTGGCGGGCAATGTGCTGATTGACCGTGGCAATGCACATAAGGCGCGGCGTGCGATGCTGACCACCACGCATACCTTGCAGCATGAGGACACGTCGATCTGGGTGTTCCCGGAGGGCACGCGCAACCTGGGCAAAGGGTTGTTGCCGTTCAAGAAAGGCGCGTTTCATATGGCGATTGCGGCGGGTGTGCCTATCGTGCAGGTGTGTGTCAGTAACTATGTGACGCAGATGAAGCTCAATCGTTGGGACAGTGGCAGTGTGCAGATACGCTCGTTACCGCCGATTCCTACCTGTGGCTTGACGGTGGATGACATACCTCAGTTGCTGCTGACGTGTCAGACGCAGATGGCTGAGTGCATTGCACAAATGGACCGTGAGCTTGTAGGAGCGAGCTTGCTCGCGAAAAACGTATAAGCAACGCGGGTCGCCTGTGGGCGCTGCGTTATCGTTGACGATTTTCGCGAGCAAGCTCGCTCCTACAGGGGAGTGAGCAATGTCGGTGAGCAACAACGGAACGCCATTCAGGCTAAGCTGCCCAACACCTGTCCTCTTGATAAGAAGTGATCAGCACCATGGGTAGAGTTGTTGCGGCTGCCGTTTACAGCGCCGGTAAGAAAGTCTCGGATATCACCCTCGATGAAGGCGCGGCCTGGGCCGCCAAACCTGGGCACTTTGTGTGGATCGGCCTGGAAGAACCCAGCGCTCAGGAACTGAACAATCTGCAACGCCAGTTCAACCTGCACGAGCTGGCGATCGAAGACGCCATGGAAAAACACAGCCGCCCGAAGCTGGAAACCTTCGGCGACGCGCTGTTTATCGTCACCTACTCACCGGTGCGCGAGAACGGCAAGCTGGAGTTTATCGAAACCCATATCTTTGCCGGCAACGGCTATATCATCACCGCACGCAACGGCCACTCGGCGTCCTACGGTTTTGTGCGCCAGCGTTGTGAGGCGCGCCCGTTGTTGCTGGAGCATGGGGAAGATTTCGTACTCTATGCGTTGCTGGATTTTGTCACTGAAAACTACCAGCCGGTGAGCGAGGCGATCCACGCCGAGATCGATGAGCTGGAGCGTAACGTGCTGTGCAGTTCGCTCAACGAGCGCGATATCCAGCACCTGCACGGCCTGCGCCGCGATGTGTTACGGCTCAAGCGGCATGTGGCGCCAATGGTGGAGATCAGCCAGGAATTACAGAAGCTCAGCTTCCCGTTTATCGACAAAAACATGCGCCCGTATTTTCGTGACGTGCAAATCCACGTTACGCGGCAGATGGAAGACCTCACCACCCTGCGCGACATCGCCAGCCAGACCATTGAGATCGGTGTGCTGCTGGAAGCCTCGCGCCAGAGCGTGGTGCAGCGCAAGTTCGCCGCATGGGCGGCGATCCTGGCGTTCCCCACGGCGGTGGCGGGGATTTATGGGATGAACTTCCAGAACATGCCCGAGCTGCAATGGCACTACGGCTATTTTGCGGTGCTCGGGTTTATTACCCTGGGCTGTACCGGTTTATGGGCCAGCTTCAAGCGTTCGGGCTGGCTTTAAGCTTGGCTTCAGGCTGATGCGCAACGAAGCGCATCATCCATTCCGCCACGGTTACGCCGTGGTGGTCGCGTTCCAGGCTGGCCACGCCGTTGCTGTAGACCTTTTCACCCAGGGTTGTCTGAAGTATTTCCAGCAACTCGCGGGAATAGTCGTGAACAAACTCCGGATGGCCCTGGAAGCACAGCACCTGGTCGCCAATGTGATACGCGGCAAACAGGCAGAATTCGCTGGAAGCGATGACCGTTGCATTGTCCGGCAATGTAGTGACTTGGTCCTGGTGGCTGATCAACATCCTCAGCTCAGGCACCTCGGGGCTCATCCACGGGGCCTTGGCGTCCAGCTTGTAGTCGTGGGTGCCCATGCCCCAGCCCTGGCTGGCACGCTCGGCCTTGCCGCCCAGCAGCAGCGCGAGCAACTGATGGCCGAAGCACACACCCAGCAGCTTGTCGCCACGCTCATAGCGCGTGAGCAGGTAGGCCTTGAGGGTCTGGATCCAAGGGTCGGTCCCGAACGAATCGGCCTTGCTGCCGGTGATCAGGTACGCGTCAAACACTTCGTCATCCGGCGGGTACTCGCCCTGCACCACGTTGTAGACGACAAACTCGGCGGCAATCGGTTGCTTGGCGAACAGGCGCTTGAACATCTGCCCATAGCCTTGGTACTCATCGATCAAAGCGGGACGCAGAATATCGGTTTCCAGGATGCAGACGCGTAGCGACATAAAAAATACCTGACACGGCGATGGGAATATTGCACACCCAGAGCCTGCCCTGAAATACCCCTTCAAAGCAAGCCCTCAATGGGCACCCACACACACTGTAGGAGCGAGCTTGCTCGCGAAAAACGTCAACGATAACGCAGGTATCCTGGATAAAAGCGTTGCCTGTGCGTTCTTCGCGAGCAAGCTCGCTCCTACAGTGAAGCGTCTAAAACAGTGTGCCTTTTGCGGCTTTTTCCAGTAATAACGCCGGCGGCGAGAAGCGCTCCCCGTACTCCTCGGCCAGGTAGCGGGCGCGGGCGATGAAGTCGTTCAGCCCGTACTGGTTGATAAACTGCAACGCGCCGCCACTCCACGCGGCAAAGCCGATGCCGAAGATGGAACCAACGTTGGCGTCCGCCGTGGACATCAACACGCCCTCCTCCACGCAGCGTACGGTTTCGATGGCTTGGATAAACAGCAAGCGGTCGCGTACGTCCTGAGGTGAGATTTGCTTGCCGGGCTGTTCAAAGCGGGTTTTGAGCTCAGGCCACAGGTGCTTCTGGCCGCCAGCGGGATAATCGTAAAAACCAGCGCCGGCCGCCTTGCCCGTGCGTTTGTATTCGTTCACCAACAGATCGATCACCGCCGTCGCCGGATGGTTCGGCATGGCCTTGCCTTCGGCCTGCAGGTCCTTGGCCGTTTGCTGCCGGATATGGCTCATCAGGCTGAGGGACACTTCGTCGGACACCGCCAACGGCCCCACTGGCATCCCGGCCTTGCGCGCTTCGGTCTCGATCATCGGCGCAGCCACGCCTTCGCCGAGCATGGCGATGCCTTCGTTGGTAAAGGTGCCGAATACCCGCGAGGTGAAAAAGCCGCGACTGTCGTTGACCACAATCGGGGTTTTCTTGATTTGCAGTACGAAGTCAAACCCTCGGGCCAGGGTTTCGTCGCTGGTGCGCGCGCCCTTGATGATTTCCACCAGGGGCATCTTGTCCACGGGGCTGAAGAAGTGCAGGCCGATGAACTTGGCTTGATCGGGCACCGCCGTGGCCAGGCCGCTGATGGGCAAGGTGGAGGTGTTGGAGGCGATCACAGCAATGGCCCCCACCACGCTTTGCGCCGCGGCCGAGACCTTGGCCTTGAGTGCGCGGTCTTCGAATACGGCCTCGATGATCAGGTCGCAGCCGGCCAGGTCGGCGTCATCCTGAGTAGGATAAATGCGCGCCAGGGTGGTTTCGCGCTGTTCGGCGGTCTGTTGCCCACGGCTGACTTTCTTGTCCAGCAATGCAGCCGAATGGGCTTTGCCTTTTTCGGCGGCGGCCAGGGTGATGTCTTTGAGCACCACCTCGATACCCGCACAGGCACTGACATAGGCGATGCCCGCGCCCATCATCCCGGCGCCGAGCACACCGACCTTACGCGTGACGTAGGGCGCAAAGCCCTGGGGTCGCGAGCTGCCGGCATTGATTTGGTTGAGCTGGAACCAGAAGGTGCCGATCATGTTTTTTGCCACTTGCCCGGTCACCAGTTCGGTGAAGTAGCGGGTTTCGATCAGGTGCGCGGTGTCGAAGTCCACTTGGGCGCCCTCGACGGCGGCACAGAGAATTTTCTCCGGCGCGGGGAAGCAGCCCTGGGTCTTGCTGCGCAAAATCGACGGCGCAATGGCGAGCATCTGCGCGACTTTAGGGTGGGACGGCGTGCCGCCGGGAATCGCGTAGCCCTTGTTGTCCCAGGGTTGTCTAACGTCGGGATTAGCCAGAATCCAGGTACGGGCCTGTGCCAGCAATGCCTCGCGATCCGCCGCCAACTCATCAACCAAGCCCGCTTGCAGGGCCTGGGCAGGCCGCACCTTTTTACCTTCGAGCAAATACGGCAAAGATTTTTCCAGCCCGAGCATGCGCACCATACGCACCACGCCACCGCCCCCTGGCAACAGGCCAAGGGTCACTTCCGGCAAACCCAGTTGCACTGACTTGTCGTCCAGCGCAACCCGGTGGTGGCAGGCCAGGCAAATCTCCCACCCACCGCCCAGGGCCGCGCCATTGATCGCGGCCACCACCGGTTTGCCGAGGGTTTCCAGGCGGCGCAACTGCGCTTTCAACACCAACACACTGTCGTAGAACGCCTTGGCCTGGGCTTTGTCGACCTTGATCAGCTCATTGAGGTCGCCACCGGCAAAAAAGGTTTTCTTGGCCGAGGTGATCACCACCCCGGCGATCTCGTCCTTTTCCGCTTCCAGGCGCGTGAGGGTGGCCGCCATGGCTTCGCGGTAGGCGGCGTTCATGGTATTGGCGCTCTGGCCGGGCATGTCGAGGGTCAGTACCACGATCTGGTCCTGGCCTTTTTCGTAACGAATGGCATCGGTCATGACAAATTCCTTAGGCTCAGAGGCGTTCGATAAGGGTGGCGATTCCCATGCCACCGCCGACACACAAGGTGGCCAGGCCGTAGCGTTGCTGGCGTACTTCCAGCTCGTCGAGCAAGGTGCCGAGGATCGCGCAGCCGGTGGCGCCCAAGGGGTGGCCCATGGCGATGGAGCCGCCGTTGACATTGACCCGTGTGGGGTCGATGCCCATGTCCTTGATGAACTTGAGCACCACCGAAGCAAAGGCTTCGTTGACTTCGAACAGGTCGATGTCTTCAACCCGCAGGCCGGCCTTGGCCAGCGCCTTGCGAGTGGCCGGCGCGGGGCCGGTGAGCATGATGGTCGGGTCGGTGCTGGTCACCGCCGTGGCAACAATGCGCGCCCGCGGTTGCAGGCCCAATTCGCGGCCTTTGGCTTCGGAGCCGATCAGCATCAGCGCGGCACCATCCACGATCCCGGAGCTGTTGCCCGGCGTGTGCACATGGTGGATGCGCTCCACGTGGCTGTAGACCCGCAATGCGGTGGCGTCGAAGCCCATCTGGCCCATCATTTCGAAGCTGGGCTTGAGCTTGCCCAAGCCCTCAAGGGTTGAGTCGCCACGGATAAATTCGTCATGGTCCAGCAGCACGATGCCGTTCTGGTCGTGCACCGCGATCAGCGACTTGTTGAAGGACCCGTCTGCCCGCGCCCTGGCGGCTTTCTGCTGGGACTGTAGGGCAAAGGTGTCGACATCCTGGCGCGTGAAGCCTTCCAGGGTGGCGATCAGGTCGGCGCCAATGCCTTGGGGCGTGAAGTGGCTGTGCATATTGGTTTGCGGGTCGAGCACCCAGGCGCCGCCATCGCTGCCCATGGGCACGCGCGACATGGACTCGACGCCGCCGACCACCACCAGGTCTTCGAAGCCGGAACGCACCTTCATCGCCCCAAGGTTCACCGCTTCCAGGCCCGATGCGCAGAAGCGATTGACCTGCACACCGGCAACACTGACATCCCAGTCGGCCACCAGCGCGGCGGTCTTGGCGATATCGGCGCCCTGGTCGCCCACGGGGGTGACGCAGCCCAGGACGATGTCATCCACTTGGCGGGTGTCGAGGTCGCTGCGTTGCGCCAACGCCGTGAGCAAGCCGGCCACCAGGTTTACCGGCTTGACACTGTGCAGGGCACCGTCGGCCTTGCCTTTACCCCGGGGCGTGCGTATCGCATCAAAGATCAAAGCTTGGGTCATGACATCCTCGAACCGCTGTGGGTGTGTGCCCCTACCTTAGGCCCGATTGACACGGTTTCAATGACGGATGCGCTCATTGCTTTTGACCCCCTCGCTCGGACGAACGGTAGGTCCCTATGGGAAAACCCTGATTAATCGTTTTAGCGGTCTAGCCCTAGGGTTGGCGCCAAGATGGCAATAAGCCTCATGCCGTTTTTAGCGCAAATGCTTATTAGCTGATATGAAATGGGTCTAAGCCAGAAAGAACGGGCGCTCTAAGGTTGAATCTGTAAGACGCTGCTGCCGGGTTTTGCTGGAGCAGTTGTAAGAAAAGTGCAACGTCACCTCGCGATACTGAATACAACGGCACGCATTTGACGCTCAGGAATAACAACAATAGAAAAGGCAGTCGGCCATGTTCAAACAATCGAAAGTACGTCAGGCGGGACTTATTCTGTTCGCCACCACCCTGATTCTGATCTTGCCCAATTTACCCAAGGTTATTGGGTGACGATTGCGCTCCCACCTGTGGTGAACGCACCGCACCAGGCCAGCCGCTTTTGGCAGCACCTGCCAGGACATTGCGCTTAGCGCGCCTGTTGCAGGGGCTGTCTTTTTACCTGCCGTTTTCCGTTATCGTGTGCGCCCTCACTCTCTCGCAACGGGCCTGTGCCTTGAAACCGATCCTCGCCCTTTTTGCCCTGCTGTTGAGCCTGCCTGCGGCGGCGGCCCCCTTGACCATCGAGTTGGACCACGGCCAAAAGACCTGGCAGACGGCCGAATTGCTCAAGCACCCCGACGCTCAGACGGTGCAGATCGTCGATGATGTGTCCTACAAGCGCACTATGACCTATCGCGCGGTGCCCCTCGCGGTGCTCTTACCGGGCCTTAAGCCTGCGAACCACCTGCAAGCCGTTGCCCTTGATGGTTTTGCCGCCGAACTTGCCGCCGCGCCGTTACTGGAAAAAAACGGCGCCCGCGCCTGGCTGGCCGTGGAAGACCCGGCCCATCCATGGCCACCGCTGGCACAGGGCAAGCCCAGCGCCGGGCCGTTCTATCTGGTCTGGACCCACCCTGAAGCCGGGCACATCAGCCCCGAACAGTGGCCGTTCCAGGTCTCCAGGTTCAAGCAGTTGCAGACGGTTGGCGAGCGTTTCCCGGCGTTATTGCCCGACCCGAAGCTGGCGGCGAACGACCCCGTCAACCAGGGCTTTGCGTTGTTCCAGAAAAACTGCCTGGCGTGCCATCGCCTCAATGGCGGCGGTGATGCCCAGATGGGTCCGGACCTGAATGTGCCCTACAACCCCACCGAGTATTTCAGCGGCGATTTCCTCAAGCGTTACATCCGCGACCCGCAAAGCCTGAGGCATTGGCCACAGGCGAAGATGCCGGCGTTTACAGCCAGTGTATTGCCAGACAATGAGTTGGATTTGCTGGTGGGCTATCTGCGGCACATGGCAGGCCGCAAGATGTAGGAGCGAGCTTGCTCGCGAAAAACCTGAGAGCACCGTTGAGTATCAGGCTCCCCGCGTAATCGTTAACGTTTTTCGCGGGCAAGCTCGCTCCTACAGTTATCGGTCATTGTTGAGGCGCCACGAATACCTTGGCATGCATCTGCTCATGCCCACCGCCACGGCGCATGCCGCGTACCGGGCAGGCGTCGAGGTAGTCCAGGCCCACGGCCAGCTTCAAGTGCCGCTCCGGCCGCGCCAGTTGGTTGGTCACGTCAAAGCTGTACCAGGCGTCATCCAGCCAGGCTTCGGCCCAGGCATGGCTGGCCAGGTGCGTGCTGTCTTCGGTGTACAGATACCCCGACACATACCGCGCGGGGATCCCCAGGCTGCGTGCGCAGGCCAGGAACGCATGGGTGTGGTCCTGGCACACCCCAGCGGCACCTGCAAAGGCCTGGGCGGCGCATGTATCGACGTCGGTCGCGCCAGGGGTGTAGACCATGGTGTGGTTAAGCGCCTGCATCAAGTCGATAAGCGCGGTGCGGTCGCGACGCTGATGGCAGTGTTGCTCGGCAAAGCCGCGCAGGGCGTGGTCGGGCTCGGTGAGGCGCGTGGAGCGCAGGAACGGGAAGGCCGACTGGCTTTCGTGTTCGGCCTCGCGCAATTCATCGATCTCCACCACGCCCCGGGCGCCAATGATGATGGCGTCATGGGGCTCGTCCAGGGTGAGCACATGCAAGATATTACCGAAGGGGTCAACCTGGGCCCGCACCGGGCGTGGCAGGTCGAGTTGCCAGCTCAGCACGTGCTGGCGCTCGCTGTCATGGGGTGTCAGGCGCAGGTACTGGATGCTGGCGCGCACCTGGTCTTCGTAGTGGTAGGTGGTGTCGTGGCTGATGGAGAGTCTCATGCCGCCTCCAGGTAGGAACTGTAGATGGCGTCGCCCAACTGGCGGACCAAGGGGATAAAGTCGGTCAGCCAGGCATGCAGGCCTTCCTCGAGGATTTCGTCGATGGCGGTAAAGCGCAGGCGCGCATCCATCTCGGCGGCCAGGCGCTGAGCCGGGCGGCCGTTGATGCCGGGCAGGCTGGCGAGGATCTGGTCGATCTCTTCGCTGCAAGCGCGCAGCGAACGCGGCACATCCGCGCGTAACAGCAGCAGCTCGGCCACTTGCCGAGCCCCCGGTGCATCGCGATAAATCTCGGTGTACGCCTCGAATGACGACAGGGCGCGCAGCAACGCACTCCATTGGTAATACGCGTGGGCCGTGCCATCGCTGACCGCCTCAGCCTGTTCGCCGGCCATTTCGTAGCGGGCATCCAGCAGGCGCAGGGTGTTATCGGCGCGCTCAATGAAGGTGCCAAGGCGAATAAAGCGGAAGGCATCGTTGCGCATGATGGTGCCGTAAGTGGCCCCGCGGAACAGGTGGGAACGCTCCTTGACCCACTCACAAAACCGGCTCATGCCGTAGTGGCTCAGCCCCTGCTGGGCGATATCGCGAATGTCCAGCCAGGTGGCGTTGATGTTTTCCCACATGTCGGCGGTGATTCGCCCACGTACCGCATGGGCGCTGGCCCGCGCCGCGCCCAGGCAGCTATAGATGCTCGCCGGGTTGGCCGCGTCCAGGGCAAAAAAGTGCAGCAAGCGTTCTGCGTGCAATGGGCCATGGCGCGCGTGGTAATCCTCCAGGGTGCCGGTGATCAACAGCGGCATGGCCAATTCGTGCAGGCCATCGCCGCGCCCGTCCTGGGGCATCAGCGACAGCGAATAGCTGACATCGAGCATGCGCGCGAGGTTTTCGGCGCGTTCCAGGTAGCGCGACATCCAGTACAAATCCGAGGCAGTTCTACTCAACATGGCATCAGTCCTCGACCACCCAGGTGTCTTTGGTTCCGCCGCCCTGGGACGAGTTGACCACCAGCGAGCCTTCGCGCAGCGCCACGCGGGTTAGGCCACCCGGCACCACGCGGGTGTCCTTGCCGGACAACACGAAGGGTCGCAGGTCGATATGGCGTGGGGCGATACCGTTTTCGACAAAGGTCGGGCAGGTGGACAAGCACAGGGTCGGCTGCGCGATATAGGCGTGTGGCTTGGCCTTGATACGCGCCCGGAACGCTTCGATTTCTGCGGTTGTAGACGCCGGGCCAACCAACATGCCATAGCCGCCTGAGCCTTGAGTTTCCTTGACCACCAGATCGGGCAGGTTGGCCAGTACGTGGGACAACTCGTCAGGCTTGCGGCATTGGAAGGTCGGAACGTTCTGCAGGATCGGCTCTTCGTCGAGGTAGAAGCGAATCATCTCGGTGACGAACGGATACACAGATTTGTCGTCCGCAACCCCGGTGCCAATGGCGTTGGCCAGCACCACATTGCCGCAGCGGTAGGCGGCGAGCAGGCCGGGCACACCGAGCATGGAGTCGGGGTTAAATGCCAAGGGGTCGAGAAATGCATCATCGAGGCGACGGTAGATCACATCGACAGCCTTGGGCCCGTCGGTGGTGCGCATGAATACACGGTCATCGCGCACGAACAAATCTGCGCCTTCGACCAACTCCACGCCCATCTCTCGGGCCAGGAAGGCATGTTCGAAGAACGCGCTGTTGAAACGCCCGGGCGTCAATACCACCACACTGGGGTTATCCAGGGGGCTGGCGCTTTTGAGGGTCTCGAGCAGCAGGTTGGGGTAATGGTCGATGGGTGCGATGCGCTGGGCCGCGAACAGTTCGGGGAACAGACGCATCATCATCTTGCGGTCTTCGAGCATGTAGCTGACACCGCTGGGCGTGCGCAGGTTGTCTTCAAGCACGTAGTACGTGCCGTCGCCATCGCGCACGAGGTCGACCCCGGAGATATGCGAATAGATATCGCGGTGCAAGTCCAGGCCCTGCATTGCCAATTGATATTGCTCGTTGGCCAGTACCTGCTCGGCGGGAATGATGCCGGCCTTGATGATGCGTTGGTCGTGGTACAGGTCGGCGAGAAACAGGTTCAGCGCCTTGACCCGCTGGATGCAACCGCGCTCGACAATCCGCCATTCACTCGTTGGAATGCTGCGGGGGATAGTGTCGAAGGGGATCAGGCGCTCGGTGCCTTGTTCGTCCCCGTAGAGGGTGAAGGTGATGCCGGCGCGGTGGAACAGCAAATCGGCTTCACGCCGGCGCTGGGCCAGCAGTTCGGCAGGGGTGTCGGCCAGCCAACGGGCGAACTCGCGGTAATGGGGGCGAACCTGCCCTGCCCCATCGTACATTTCATCGTAATAAGTGCGGATCATGCCGTACTCCTTGTCACCCGGACGCAAGAACCTTCGCAAGGCCCGTGCCAGCGGCATAAACACTTAATAATCAATCAGTTGAAGAATCCAAGCGAAAGCACCGCACCGTCCTGGTGCGCGCAATTGCCTGGGGCAGACCGTGCGCTTCATTGCAATGCGGTCTTTGGCTATCAACAGCATAGTCAGAGTTGATTTCACTGCCCGCCTGCACATACGGATAATCGCCCACATCGGTTGAACAGGACACGTCCTACAGCCAAACCCTTTGCACATTCAGTAACGTGTTAATTCGTGTACTGATGACTCCTCAGTCTTCCCTTTCCGCCACCCCATCCGGGTGGCTTTTTTTTGCGCGTAAAACGGCGGTTCACTTTGCACCGGCGGCCCAAACAAAATCGGCCGACCCAAAGGTCAGCCGATACGCTGTGCTGCTCATAAATACCAACTACATGGGTAACCCACGCACCTCCTGCTTGACGCCCCAGCCTTCGATAATCCCACCCAGGGGCTCGACCACTGCCTCAAAGTCCTGCTCGAAATCTCCTATGCCGTCGTAGGTTGCGAACATGATTTTGCTCAGTTCCAAGTACCAGGCGCCATCGTCGCGCGCGCTGACCTGGGCATTGAGGGACTCCCCACGAAATCGACCCGCAGCCCTGCGCGCTCGTTCCTCATCCGGGAAAATGGCGTAGAACTCGATGGGGTGAAAACGCGAGAAATCAAAGCCGCCTTCTTTCATGCGGCGCAGTACGTTGGTGCTGATGTCTTCTTGATAGGCTGTGCTCATGAAACGTCCTCCTCAAACCGATGGATAGACTTTCCGTGCTTCCTGAAGCCCCGCGCCCTGCTGGCGCGGGCACCACGGCATAACAACACCGCAGGAAAACAAGCATGTAGCTGACAAGACCAGACCTTAGCGATTCATTCGCTGATCTCGATTGCAGAGTAGCGCGAAGCTATCACCTCCACCAGAGGTGCTCGTGTGGCGTGTGAAAAATGTTTAGACGGAGGGAGAAATATCGAGAATCTGGATACTGTTCTGATCTTTGAGAATCTTGACCGTCGGCTCGGGTTTACGGCCTTCCAGGTCATTGAGATCGAGTTCGGCAGCAATCGGCACCAGCTTCGCACGAATCATATGCGCAGCGTCTTCGAGGCTGGGCTTTTGTTCGCAGGTGAACTGCTGCACGGACTTTTCACCGTGATCATCAACGAAGGTAATTTGCCACGTTTGCATCGGTGCCTCCTCGATAAAACCCATAGGTGGGCTTACAAGTATCTGGACCTTGGCGGCGCGCAAAACGTTCCGCTCAAGCCCGGAGGCACCGGATCAACTGCACTTATTTTTCAGCGTGTTCTTTCAAGGCTTTCAAGGTGTTGAACGGGGCGTCCACCACGAACTTGTTGGCCAGCCACGAAGGTACGCTGCCGCCTGGCTCGGTGTGTACCTGGTAGGTAACTTCGGTCTGGTTATCGCCCTTTGGCACCAGTTTCCAGAAACCCTCCACCTGTGCGACCCGCACGTAGCCTTTTTCTTCAGGCTTGTAGGTCGGCACACCTTCCAATTTGCGCGTGACGGTACCGTCTGCGGCTTTGCTGGTGGTGACATGGATGTACGAGTCGCGGTCCGTCACGGGGAACGGCGCCTTGAACTGGGTGTAGGTCCAAGCCTCGTCGCCTTTCTTGTCGACGAGTTTCTGAGACTTGCACTCATGGATCCAGGCGCAAGCACCGGCCACATCTTCCTGCAGCGCCTGGACCTTGGCCAAAGGCGCCTTGATCACCGTCACACCGCGATACGCCTTGTACTTGGAACCGGCAATCTCGCTCAGGGACACCTTGATACCGTCTTCATCCTTGGCGACTTGCCAATCTTCAGCCTGGGCAGTGGCCGCAAACAACAGCGTAAAACCGCACAGCACAGCCACTCGTTTCAGCGAACCCATCGTTGTATTCCTTATTGTTGAAGTTCCGATAGTAAAGCCCATCAAGCCGCCGTCATCTGCTCCCACCAGCCGATCAGCCGGATGGCATCGGCCTGGTCGTTGCCACAGACGTCGATATCCGCCTTGAAATCACTGCACACGGCGGGCCGCTCCGGTTGACCAAACAACTGGCACAGTTGTTCCACCGACAGGTGCACACAGCGAACGCCAGCGGGTTTGCCCTGGGGCATTCCGGGTAGCGGTGAACTGATGGAGGGGGCAATGCAGCATGCGCCACAGCCTTCACGGCATTTCATGACCAGCAGGTCCTCGACGACTCAATAGGGATGGCCGGACTAGAGTACGCTCTTAAACAGCCGTTTTAAAATGGCCCAACAGGGGTTTTTCGCACAAAACAAAAGTGACCGACCAGTCTGCGACAGATGGTCGGCGACCTGGGTCACCTGGGCTAAGAAAGTTTATTGCTTGAATTCGAAATCCAGCGCAGCGCCTTCAACATCACGGCGCTCTTCGTTACGCAGTTGCAGCTTCATCTCATTGCTGAGCAAGCGGCCGTTGATCTGGAACGCGCTGTTGTCGGTGGGCTTTTCGCCAAACATCGGCGGCAACAAGGGCACGCTCTTGGGCTTGGGCATGGTGCCGATGGGTTGTAAGTGCCTGACCATGTCCGAAGGCAGGGACAGGTCCAACTGTGCCGGTGGCAGTTTGGTCTGGGCGACTTCACGGGCCGACTTGGACTTGCTCGCCACGGGTGCACGCTTTTTGGTCGAGGCGGCCTTCTTTTGTGCCGTGGGGGCTTTTTTCGCAGGGGTTGGCTGCTTGGCTGAGGTCTTTTGCTCGGCACTGACGGCAGGCTTGCCATCACCCACCGGCGCTGCAGCCAGCACGCTGCCCACATTGCACAGGCCCAGCAGGCCAATCATCCATGTAACGCGAAAAATAGAAGTCATATCGCCAACAGCATTAACGGCAGAAGGCCATATGCTCGCTTGTTGCGCGCGGCATGACAAGGGCACAGATCAACCTTGTCCTCTTTACACGCCTCAAAAACCCGCTGCGGCCTCCTGGCATAACTGGCTCGCAAGCATTCCCAGGGTCATCAGCGCCCGCTCTGCCTCGCGGTTCCACGGCGTGCCGCAATTGAGACGAATACAGTGGTTGAACTGTTCGGTATTACTGAAGATCAGCCCTGGCGCAATGCTGATGCCTTGTTGCAGGGCACGCACATGCAGTTCCTGGGTATTGACCCGCCCCGGCAAACTGACCCACAAGATAAAGCCGCCGGTCGGACGGGTCATCTGGGTACCTTCGGGAAAATACTGCTGCACCGCCAATTGGAAGGCGCTGAGGTTCTTGCGGTATTCCTGGCGGATGTAGCGCAGATGCCGGTCGTAGCCACCGTTTTCCAGATAGGCCGCGACGCCCATTTGCGTGACGCTGCAAGCAGAATGCGTGCTGAACATCTGCAGGCGCTGGATTTCCTGCTGGTATTTGCCGGCAATCATCCAGCCAATGCGCACGCCCGGCGACAAGGTCTTGGAAAAGCTTGAGCAATAGATCACCCGGTCGAGGCGGTCGTAGGCCTTGAGGGCTTTGGTGCGGCCGAGTTCGAACATCAACTCGCCGTAAATATCATCTTCGACGATCTGGATATCGAAGTCCGACGCCAGGCGCAGCAACTGTTTCTGCCGCTCCTCTGGCATGGTGCCGCCCAGCGGATTACTCAGGCGCGTGGTCAGCACCAGCGCCTTGATCGACCATTGGTTGGCGGCCAGTTGTAAGGCCTCCAGGCTCATGCCCGTGGCGGGGTCGCTGGGGATCTCGATCACCTTGAGGCCCAGCAGGTCAGCCAATTGCAGCAAGCCGTAATAGGTGGGTGATTCAGCCGCGATCAGGTCGCCAGGGCGCGTCAGCACGCGCAGCGACATCTGCAATGCATCGACACAGCCATGGGTGATCACCACTTCGGAAGGGTCCACGACCACCCCGGCATCGCGCATGCGGATCGCCACCTGGCGGCGCAGAGGTTCAAAGCCAGGGCTGAACATGTAGCTGAACGCCCGTGGGCTCTGGAAACGCGTGACCTTGGCCAACTGCTGATGCAGGGCCCGCACCGGCAAGTAGTCGACACTCGGCACCGCCGCGCCCAAGGGAAACACCCCTTCACGGCGCGACTCGACCAGCACCTGCTGGATGATGCTGCTACGGGTGACCAACCCTGGGCGCTCGACCCGTGCGATATCGGGTGTAGGCGCCGTGAGTGCTGGCGTCTGATGCACGTAATAGCCCGACTGCGGCCGCGCCCGGATCAGCCCCTGGTCTTCCAGGTTGGCGTAGGCCTGCAGCACCGTGGCATGGCTCACATTGAGCTGGGAACTCATCTTGCGTACCGACGGCACGCGCTCCCCCGGTTGATAGACACCGCGCCGGATGTCCTCAGCCAGTTGCTGGGCAATACGTTGGTAAAGCAACAGATTGGTCATGACGCAGCACTCGATTTCACGGGTATTTTATTTTTGTGTGAAACATACCGGCACAGTTTAGAAGTGTACGGGGACAGTTGCCACAATAGTCGAGCGCGGGCGGGAGTGACAGTAAAAACTGCGGGGGGAGCTGGGGTGGGCATCGCCGAAACGAAATGTGGGAGCGGGCTTGCCCGCGAAAGCGGTGTGTCAATCAGTACATTCGGTACTGAGCCACCGCATTCGCGGGCAAGCCCGCTCCCACAATTTGGATCTGCGTCAGATGTTAGCGTGCTGCGCCCAATTGGCCCTTCTCGTCAGAGAATACAATTTCCACCCGACGGTTCTGCGCACGACCACGCTCGGAGGCATTGGCTTCCACCGGGTATTGATCGCCATAACCTTCGACTTCGATGCGCTTGTCATCGATACCCAGGTCCATCAACAGATCGGCCACCGATTGAGCACGGTCGCGGGACAGTTTCAGGTTTTCCTGCTCGCCACCGGTGTTGTCGGTATAGCCCTCGATACGCACCCGACGCTTGGGGTTCAGTTGCAGGAATTGCACGATCTTGAGCACTGTGCGGTTGGCCGAGTTCTGCAGTTCAGCTTCGCCGGTGTCGAACAGTACGTCCCCCAGGGTCATCACCAAGCCACGGTCGGTCTGGGTGGTGAGGCTGGCGATCTGCGCTTCAACCCACTTGCCCTGCTGCTGCACGCTGGCCAGCTTGTTTTCGCGCAAGGCCAGTTGCAGGCGCTGACGTTCGAGTTCCAGTTGGGTACCGCGTTCGGCATTCAGGCCCTGCTGGGTGTGCTCTCGGGCGATGGCGCTGTAACGCTGGCTCAGGTAGGCGTAATGCACCACATCGGCGCCGCTGCCCCAGTAGCTGGACAGGCGATCGGCGCGTGCCAGGGACTCGCCGGCGCGGATCACGTCCTTGGGCGCGAAGCGCAGCACGTTGGCGTCTTCCTTGACCTTCTGAAAGTCATCGCCGGCCTGCTGCAACGCCTGCTCGCTGGTGGGTTGGCTGGCACAACCGCCCAACGCCGCGCTGCCCAACAGCAGTACACAGCTCAAACTACGGATCATCGGGCTCATTGTGCGTCTCCCAACTGCAGTTGCTTACGCAGGCGAGTGATGCGGGTAGTGAGCACGTTCAATTGTTCCTGGCTCTTGCCGGTCAGTACTTTGGCTTCGGCCAGGCGCGCGTCCAGCTCCGCCTGCTCGGCGCGCATACGCGCTCGCTTGTAGGATTGGTCGGCCATGTTGCCCTTGGCCCGGGCGAATTTTTCTTCGGCCAGTTTCAGTTCGGGGGATTCATCGGTGTTGGCCCCGACCGCGGTGGCTTGTTCCAAGGCTTGCTGGGTCAGGCGCATTTGTTCGATCGGCGCAGGATCGGTTGCACATCCTGCCAGCGCGACAACGGCGAGGGCCGCGAAAAGAGCTCGAAAAATCACTGTAAATCCCTACTTTGTTGGGGTGCCGACAGGTTGTTGCAGTTGCGCTTTCCAACGCTCCAGATTGCGCTGCAGCGCGGCTTGAGCGGCACCGGAGGCGAGCAATTCTGTCATCTTTTTCGTCAGCTGTCCGCGCAGCCACGGATCATTGCAGGCCGAGTTGTGGGAAATCGCCAGGTAGAGGCCAGGCTGATCGACAGGCACCTCATGAGCCACCAGGTCATTACTCATGCCCAGCGTCTGGGCCATGGCCATGCCGGAATAGCGTCCGGCCAGCACGTAGTCCACCTCACCCAACAACAGTTTCTGGAAGGCCGGCGTCAAGTTGGGCAGGCGTTGCAGGTTGAGCTGCTGACCAGCGAAGGTCTCGAATTCGGCGCTCAAGCGCGCACGCTCCGATACCGCGCCTTTGTGGCCGTGCAAATCGGCGTCGGTGGAATAGACCAGGGCGGAACCCTTACGCGTCCACACCAGATAGTCGGTCTGCATCAGCGCTGGATGAATGTAGTCGAAGTGGTCCAGCTCGCCCAGGTTCAGCGGTGCGTCGGCGAGGATGTCCATGCGCCCGCTACGTGCTTCATCAAGGGCCAAGGAGCGTTTGCCGCCGTAGAGCAGGTCGATTTTCAGCCCAAGGTCCTTGCCCACTTGTTGCAGCACATCAGCGGTGGCGCCGATCAGGTGCGTGGGGTCTTGGGGGTCGCGCCAGAGTAACGGCGGTGCGTCCGGGCTGCCGGTGATCACCAGGCGCTCGCACTTGCCGGCGGCGATCGTCAGGCTCGGCAGCAGCGTAAGGCCCAGCAGTAAGGCCCAGGGGCGCAGTTCCATGGCAAGACTCTCCCGATCAGTAAAAAAAAACCCGGTCATAAGACCGGGCTCTTTATAAGTGAAGCGGCTGGATTAGACCAGCTTCTCCAACTCGGGAACAGCTTCGAACAGGTCAGCCACCAGGCCATAATCGGCAATCTGGAAGATCGGCGCTTCTTCGTCCTTGTTGATCGCAACGATCACTTTGGAGTCTTTCATACCAGCCAGGTGCTGGATCGCGCCGGAGATACCGACGGCGATGTACAGCTGTGGCGCAACGATCTTGCCGGTCTGGCCGACCTGCATGTCGTTGGGTACGAAACCTGCGTCAACGGCTGCGCGGGAAGCGCCGACCGCAGCGCCCAGCTTGTCGGCCAGGGCGTACAGGTGCTTGAAGTTGTCACCGTTCTGCATGCCACGCCCGCCGGAAACGACGATCTTGGCAGCGGTCAGTTCAGGACGGTCCGACTTGGCCAGCTCTTCGCCGACAAAGCTGGAAGTGCCAGCGTCGTGGGCAGCGGAGACGGCTTCAACGGCAGCCGAGCCACCCTCGGCGGCAACCGGGTCGAAACCGGTGGCGCGCACGGTGATGACCTTGACCGAAGCGTTGGACTGTACGGTGGCGATGGCGTTGCCGGCGTAGATCGGGCGCGTGAAGGTGTCGGCGCTTTCTACCGAGATGATCTCGGAGATCTGGTCAACGTCCAGCTGCGCGGCAACGCGTGGCAGGATGTTTTTGCCGTTGGAGGTGGCGGCAGCCAGGATGTGGCTGTAGCTCTTGCCCAACTCTGCTACCAGTGGTGCAACGTTTTCTGGCAGCTGATGCGCGTAAGCGGCATTGTCAGCGTTCAGGACTTTGCTCACGCCCGCGATTTTCGCAGCGGCTTCAACCACGGCGCCAGCGCCCTGCCCTGCTATCAGGACGTGGATGTCGCCACCGATCTTAGCGGCTGCGGCCACGGTGTTCAGGGTGGCCGGGGCCAGCACCTTGTTATCGTGTTCGGCGATTACGAGGATAGTCATGATCAGATCACCTTCGCTTCGTTTTTCAGTTTCTCGACCAGTTCAGCCACCGACTTGACCTTGATGCCCGCGCTGCGTGCTGCCGGCGCTTCGACTTTGACGGTCTTGTTGGTAGAGGCGGTAGAAACGCCCAAAGCGTCCGGAGTCAGCGTCTCCAGAGGCTTCTTCTTGGCTTTCATGATGTTTGGCAGGGACGCATAGCGCGGCTCGTTCAAACGCAGGTCGGTGGTGACGATGGCTGGCAGTTTCAGGGAAACCGTCTGCGCGCCGCCGTCGATTTCACGGGTGACCGCAACGCTGTCGCCGCTCACTTCGACTTTCGAAGCGAAGGTGCCCTGGCCGTAACCGGTCAGTGCAGCCAGCATCTGGCCAGTCTGGTTGTTGTCGCTGTCGATGGCTTGTTTGCCAAGGATCACCAGTTGTGGCTGTTCCTTGTCGACAACGGCCTTGAGCAGCTTGGCAACGGCCAGGGAGGTCAGCTCTTCAGCGGACTCCACCAGAATGGCGCGGTCGGCGCCCAGGGCCAGAGCGGTACGCAACTGCTCTTGGGCAGTGGTCGGGCCGATGGACACCACGACGATCTCCGTCGCCACGCCTTTCTCTTTCAGGCGCACGGCTTCTTCCACAGCGATTTCGCAGAAAGGGTTCATCGACATCTTGACGTTAGCAAGGTCGACGCCGGAATTGTCCGCCTTGACGCGAACTTTCACGTTGTAATCGACAACGCGTTTGACAGCTACAAGAACCTTCATGGATTCCTCGTTACTCTCCGGTGAAAAGAAAGTCGCCTAGGCGAACCTGGCGGTTGATGCTCATCGGCACACAAGGGCACCTCCAAAAACCTAGGCAGTGGCCTTGCACACGGGAAATGACGACCGTTCGTCAGTGGTGACTGAGAGGTCATTCTTTATCGCGGCGTGTAAACTGCGCCCCAACGTTTGGGTGCGCATCACCTTTATTGCCTTCGGCCTGTCTTTGGACGTGCTCTTGAAACCTGCAGTCTGCCTACGGGAAGCGCAAAACCGACCGTATCTTGACCGGAACGCCTATTCTGGTCAATACGGCAAAATGGTCAGTCATAAGCCCCGTTGCTTTGATTTATCTAGGCTGCAGGCAATTCAAACAAACGTTTGTATTGGACGCTGTCAGTGGTCTATATATAATGCGCCACCTAGAGAGACAGGTGGGTGCTGCCTTCGCGCAGAACCACACCGAACCTCCACCCATTAGAAAAAAAAGCCTGTTGAGCCTTGAGTAGGAGATAGCCTGTGGAACGCGAATACATGGAATTCGACGTGGTCATCGTCGGCGCTGGCCCGGCGGGCCTGTCTGCCGCCTGCCGACTGAAGCAGAAGGCCGCCGAAGCCGGTAAGGAAATCAGCGTCTGCGTGGTCGAGAAAGGCTCCGAAGTCGGCGCCCACATCCTCTCCGGTGCCGTGTTTGAACCACGTGCCCTGAATGAACTGTTCCCGGACTGGAAAGCACTCGGCGCCCCGCTCAACACCCCGGTGGCGCGCGATGACATCTATGTGCTGCGCAGCCCGGAAGCCTGCACCAAGGTGCCCGACTTCTTTGTGCCCAAGACCATGCACAACGAAGGCAACTACATCATTTCCCTGGGCAACCTGTGCCGCTGGCTGGCCCAGCAGGCCGAGAACCTGGGCGTGGAGATCTACCCAGGCTTCGCCGCCCAGGAAGCGCTGTTCGACGAGAACGGCGTGGTGCGCGGCATCATCACCGGCGACCTTGGCGTTGACCGTGAAGGCAAGCCAAAAGACGGCCTGTACACCCCGGGCATGGAACTGCGTGGCAAGTACACGCTGTTCGCCGAAGGTTGCCGTGGCCACATCGGCAAGCAACTGATCCAGCGCTTCAACCTGGACAGCGACGCCGACGCCCAGCACTACGGCATCGGCCTGAAGGAAATCTGGGAAATCGATCCGGCCAAGCACCAGCCGGGCCTGGTGGTGCACACCGCCGGTTGGCCGCTGGACATCATGGGTAACGAGAACACCGGTGGCTCCTTCCTTTATCACTTGGAAAACAACCAGGTGGTAGTCGGCCTGATCGTCGACCTGTCCTACAGCAACACCTTCCTGTCGCCGTTCGATGAATTCCAGCGCCTCAAGCATCACCCGGTGCTGGCCCAGTACCTGGAAGGCGGCAAGCGCATCAGCTACGGCGCCCGTGCGATCTGCAAAGGCGGCCTGAATTCGCTGCCGAAGATGGTTTTCAAGGGCGGTGCGCTGATCGGTTGCGACCTGGGCACCCTCAACTTCGCGAAGATCAAAGGCAGCCACACCGCGATGAAGTCCGGCATGCTCGCCGCCGACGCCGTGGCCGACCGCCTGTTCGCCGAATCCGAGGGCGGTGATGAACTGACCACGTATGTCGACAGCTTCAAAGCCAGCTGGCTGTACGAAGAATTGTTCGCCAGCCGTAATTTCGGCCCGGCCGTGCACAAGTTCGGCGCAATCATCGGCGGCGGTTTCAACTGGCTCGACCAGAACATTTTCGGCGGCAAGATCCCGTTCACCCTGCACGATACCAAGCCGGACTACGCCTGCCTGAAGCTGGCCAAAGACAGCCAGAAGATCGACTACCCCAAACCCGACGGCAAGTTGAGCTTCGACAAGCTGAGCTCGGTGTTCATCTCTGGTACTAACCACGAAGAAGAGCAGCCGTGCCACTTGAAGCTCAAGGACCCAAGCATCCCGATCGGCACCAACCTGCCGCTCTACGATGAACCGGCGCAGCGCTACTGCCCGGCTGGCGTGTATGAAGTGGTGACCAAGGAAGACGGCGAGAAGCGCTTCCAGATCAACGCCCAGAACTGCGTGCACTGCAAGACCTGTGACATCAAGGACCCTTCGCAGAACATCACCTGGGTCACGCCGGAAGGTGCGGGCGGGCCGACTTACCCGAATATGTAAGTCGTTCGTTTGACCAAAAAAGGCTCCCGAGATGGGGGCCTTTTTTGTGGGCGACATCGATCAACATGTGGGAGCTGGCTTGCCTGCGATGGCGGTCTTCAGGTGCCAAATGTATGGCTGACCCACCGTTATCGCAGGCAAGCCAGCTCCCACACAGACCGTGGGGTGTCAGGCGGCCCGCTCTTCGCCTGGGTTGCGCAGGAAGTAGCGTTTGTACTCCCGACTGAACTGCGACGTACTCTGATACCCCACCTTATGCGCCGCCTGCGCCACACTCATGCCTTCCACCAGCAGCAACTGCTGGGCCTTCAATAACCGCAAGCGCTTGAGGTACTGCACCGGCGATAACAAGGTGCAGCGTTTGAAATGCTCATGAAAGGTCGAGGCACTCATGTGCGCAAATCCGGCCAACGTCTCGATATTCAGCGGCTCGGCGTAATGGGCATGCAGGTGATTCAATGAGGTGGCGATCCGGGAAAACTGCCCCTGTTGTTCCACCAGCGCACGCAACACATCCGCCTGGGGCCCACGCAAGGCGGTGAACAACAATTCACGCACCCGCGCCGGGCCCATGATCCGGCTTTCCAGCGGATCGTGCAGGCACTGCAACAGCCGCTCGACGCAGCCGCGCATCGCATCGTCCAGCACCACCGAACTCATCGACTCCAAGGTCTGCGCGGTCGGCGGCGGCCCCGCCTGCATGCCCATGGCAATCACCAACTCGCCCAACACCACGCGATCGATGCCTACCGTGACGCCATACAGCGGCGCCTCGGGGGCCATGGCAAAGGTCTCGCATTCGAACGGCACCGGCATCGCCTGGATCAGGTAATGCCCGGCGCCATACTCCAGTGTGCGCGGGCCAAGGTAGGCGACTTTGCTGCCCTGGGCCACGAACATCAGGCTTGGCTCATAGATCTGCGGCCCACGCGCCACATCGCAACTGGCGCGCAGCACCTGCACGCCGGGCAGGTGAGTCGGGGAAAAACCGTCGCGGGGCGTGAGCCCTTCGATCAAGGCAACCAGCGTGGCATTGGCGTCCAAATGGCGGGTCAACAGCATGGCAAAAAACTTCGCGAATGAGGGATGACAGCATCATCGCAGGTCTGGCGGCCAATATATCCAAACCTCAGGCACTGCCGGACGAATAGGCATGAGACTCGGAGCAATTGCCATGTTCGCGCCAAAGGCCTGCGCGCAGACTTTGCCGCCTCTGCAGTCCAAGCTTTTGTGAGGTTTACTATGTACACCGCCATCGGTTACGCCGCCCAGTCGGCCACCACGCCCCTCGCCCCAATGACATTTGAACGCCGTAGCCCGCGCGTCGATGACGTGGCCATCGAGATTCTCTACTGCGGCGTGTGCCACTCCGACATCCACCAGGCGCGCAACGAATGGGGCATCGCCGTGTACCCGCTGATGCCGGGCCACGAGATTGTCGGCAAAGTCACAGCGGTCGGCGCCAATGTGACTGCCCATAAAGTCGGCGACCTGGTGGGCGTAGGCTGCATGGTGGACTCGTGCCGTCACTGCCAAGCCTGCCAATCAGACCTTGAGCAGTATTGCCTCGAAGGCCCGACCATGACCTACGCCACGCCGGACCGCGTGGATGGCAGCAACACCATGGGCGGCTACTCCGACAGCATCGTGGTCAGTGAGCATTTCGTGGTGAAGATCCCGGCCAAGCTCGACCTGGCCAGCGCTGCGCCGATCCTGTGCGCAGGCATCACCACCTACTCGCCCCTCAAGCACTACGGCGTAAAGGCCGGCGATAAAGTCGGGATCCTCGGCATGGGTGGCCTGGGCCACATGGGCATCAAGTTCGCCAAAGCCATGGGCGCTGAAGTCACGTTGTTCACGCGCTCGGCCAGCAAGGCCGAGGAAGGCCGTCGCCAGGGCGCCGACCATGTGATCGTGTCCACCGATGCCGAGCAGATGAAAGCTGCTGCCGGGCACTTCGACTTCCTGCTGGACACCATCCCGGTGCAGCACGACCTGAACCCCTACCTCGATGTGCTGCGCTTTGACGGCGTACACATCCTGGTCGGCCTCATCGAGCCGGTGGACCCGCCCGTCAACGCCGCCAAGCTGGTGCTGGGCCGTAAAGTGTTGGCCGGTTCACTGATCGGCGGTATTGCAGAAACCCAGGAAGTCCTGGATTTCTGCGCCGAGCATGGCATTACCTGCGACATCGAGATGCTCGACATTCGCCAGATCAACGAGGCTTATGCGCGCATGATCGCTGGCGACGTGAAGTACCGCTTTGTCATCGACATGGCGAGCCTGAAAGCCTGATCAGGCTTTGGCGCCCAACTCCGCTGACAGCCGGGCTGCGACCTGTTTGATCACAGGGATCAGCTCGGCCATTTTCTCCAGCGGCATGTAGGGCACCGTACTGGCAATGCTGATGCCGGCGACAATGCGCCCGCTGGCATCGCGCACCGGTGCCGCCACGCAGCGGATCGAAGGCTCGTTGTCTTCAAGGTCAAACGCATAACCCCCCTCCACATACTCATGCATGCGCTGTTCGAACTGCGCCCAGGATTGCTCCGGGTGCTGCGGCCATTGCAGGCTTTTGCCCGCCGTCGGCAAGCTCGCCTCGTACAAGCGCTGCCACTCCTGCGGCGAGTCATCGAGCATCAACGCCTTGCCGATACCGGTGCGCGCCAGCGGCATACGATGGCCGACCCGCGAGCGCATTTCCGGGCCATTGCGGCCGGGGTTCTTGTGCAGGTAAAGCACCTCGTCGTATTCACGAATCGCCAGGTGAATGGTGTCGCCGGTCAGCGCCGACAACTCGTCTAGGTACGGCACTGCCAGGTTCACCAAGGGCAACTCTTCACGGGCCTGGAACCCCAGCTCGATCAGCTTGGGCCCCAGCAGATAACCGACCTGGGGCACCACACGCAGGTAACGCTCGTCCACCAGGCAACTGGCCAGGCGGTGCGTCGTGCTGCGCGTGGTGCCGATGCGTCGGGCGATCTCCTTGAGATCCCGCGCACCGGCCGCCACCGCTTGCACCACGCCCAGGCCGCGCAACAGGGTCTGGGTACCGGTGGGGGCGGCGTCTTTGACGGGGGTGTGGGCGTTTTCCTGCATATCGGGCCTATAAGTATGAAAGCGGGGGCATTATGGCAAATACCGCCCTCCTGAACACAGGAGATCCAATGTGGGAGCTGGCTTGCCTGCGATAGCGTTGGGTCAGTTAAAGATAGGCTGGCTGACACACCGCTATCGCAGGCAAGCCAGCTCCCACAGTTTGATCTTCACAGGGCGAACGTCAGCGTTGTTTCATGCGGTCGATTATCACCGCCAACAGCAGGATCGAGCCGCGAATCACATATTGGTAAAAGGTATCGATGTTCTTCAGGTTCATCGCATTCTCGATGATCGCCAGAATCAACACCCCGGCAATCACATGGCGGATCATGCCGATACCGCCGCTCAACGACACCCCGCCCAGCACACACGCCGAAATCACCGTCAGCTCGAAGCCCTGGCCAATCATCGGCTGGCCCGAGGTCATGCGTGACGCGAGGATCACCCCGGCCAATGCGCCGATCAAACCGTGCACGGCAAAGATGATGATCTTGGTGCGATCGACATTCACCCCCGCGAGTAACGCGGCTTCCTGGTTGCCGCCAATGGCCATGGTGTTGCGCCCGTAGGTGGTGTAATTGAGCAACCAGCCAAAGAACACAAAGCACAGCACGGTGATGATGATCGGCACCGGCACGCCCAGCAGCTGGCCGTTGCCGAACACGAAGAACCCTTCATTCATCACCCCCACCGCCTTGCCGTTGGAGAAGATGTAGGCCAGTCCGCGCACGATCTGCATGGTCGCCAGGGTGGCAATCAACGCGTTGATGCGCAGCTTGGCAATCACAATGCCGTTGATCAGCCCTACCACCAGGCCCATGGCCAAGGCTGCCGACACGCCGAGTGCCACGCTGTCGGTGTCGCGCATCACGATGCCCGCCACCACCCCGGCACAGGCGATCACCGAACCCACCGACAAGTCGAAGTGCCCCGACGCCAGGCAGAACAGCATGGTGCAGGCGGCGATGCCCACGGTGGAAATCGCCAGACCGAGGCCGCGCATGTTCAACGGAGACAGGAAGTTATCGATGAACACCGCGCTGAGCACAAAAATGCCCAGCGCCGCCAACAGCATCACCCAATCATCGAGAAATTTGCGCTGATTGAAACCTGGCCAGAAGCCCTTTGCTGTTTTTACCTCAGACATAGCCAAACCCTCTTATTCTTGTTCAAGCCCGCGACTGTGGCAGCGCCAGTTGCAGCAGGCGCGCTTCATCCGCTTGGGCGCGGGGTAACTCACCGGTCAAGGCGCCTTCACTCATCACCAGGATGCGGTCGCAGATGCCCATCACCTCCATCAGGTCGCTGGACACCACAATTACCGCAATGCCACTGGCCGCCAGGTTATGGATGATCTGGTAGATCTCCGACTTAGCGCCGATGTCGATACCGCGAGTGGGTTCGTCGAGCAGTAACACCTTCATCGGCATCGACAACCAGCGGCCAAGGATGGCTTTCTGTTGGTTGCCGCCGGACAGGTACATGATCTTCTGCGCCGCGTTCGGCGTTTTGACCCGCATCGCCTGGATCTGGCGGTCGGCGTTACCTTTCTCCCAACCTTCGCGCAACAGCCAGCCAAAGGTGGAATGGGCGCCACGGGCGCTGATGTTGATGTTTTCAGCGACGCTGCCCAGCGGGATGATGCCCTCTTTCTTGCGGTCCTCCGGACACAGCAATACCCCGGCGGCGATGGCGTCGCGGGGTGAGCGCAGTTGCAGCGCTTGCCCGCACAGTTCCAGGCTGCCGGCGCTGGCGCGCTCTAACCCGCTGAGCAGGCGAAACAGCTCGGTACGCCCCGCGCCCACCAGCCCGAACAGGCCCAGGATCTCGCCCTTGCGCACCTGAAAACTGATCGGTTCACGCAGGCCCGGGCCGAGCAAGCCGTCCACCTTGAGCGCCACTTCGCCCTGCTCACGCGGGCGGTAATCATAGATGTCCTGAATATCGCGACCGACCATGCAAGTCACCAACTGGTCGTGGGTCAGCGCGCTCATGTCCTCGAACGTGCGCACGTAGCGGCCATCCTTGAACACCGTCACCGCATCGCAAATACGGAATACTTCTTCCATGCGATGGGACACATAGAGCACCACTTTGCCCTCGTCGCGCAGGCGCGCGATGATCGCCATCAAGCGCTCGATTTCCCGCGCCGATAAACTGCTGGTGGGCTCATCAAAGGCAATCACGTTGGCGCCGCGAGACAGCGCCTTGGCGATTTCCACCAGTTGGCGCTGGCCCAGGGACAGGCGCCCAAGCTTCTCGTCGGGATCGATTTCATCGGCCAGGCCCTTGAGGCAGGCCAGGGCCTGCTTGCGCAGCAGGCCCCGGTTGACCACGCCAAAGCGCGTGGGCAAATGCCCGAGAAACAGGTTCTCGGCCACGCTCATTTCTGGCACCAGGTGCAGCTCTTGGTGAATCACCGCCACACCGCTGGCGATGCTGTCGGCGGCGCATTTGAAGGCCATGGTTTGCGCGCCGATTTGCACGGTGCCGCTGGACGGAATATAGGCGCCGCCGAGGATTTTCAGCAGGGTCGACTTGCCGGCGCCGTTCTCGCCCATCAGTGCATGCACCGAGTGCGGCCGCGCTTCAAAGCTGATCTGCGCCAGGGCTTTCACACCGGGAAATTCCTTGCCGATGCCATTGAAACGCAGGGCCGCGCCGCTCATTTCCACAGGCCGATCTTGGTCAGTTCTTCCTGGAAATTGGTGCGGGTGATCAAGGTCACCTCGTCCATGGCGGTGTATTTGGCCGGTTCCTTGCCAGTGGTGACCCATTCGTACATCGCCAGCGCGGTGTTATAGCCTTCGATATGCGGGCTGGGCAGCATGGAGCCGAAGAAGCCGCTGTCGGCTTTCTTCAATTCGCCGATGGCGTCGGTGCCATTGATGCCGATGCCGATCACGTTGGCGGCCTTGAAGCCGGCGCTCTCAGTGGCGCGCACGCCGCCGAGCACGGTGTTGTCGTTCATGCCGCCGATGATCAGGTTCTTCGCCCCGCTCGGCAGCTTGACCAGAGCCGAGTTGGTGGCGTCCATACTGCCGGGCACGTCGAGAGTTTTCAGCGCGGCGGTGAGGATGTGGTCCTTGGGAATACCGGCCTCCTCCAGGGATTTGATCGAGCCGTCGGTGCGTTTCTTGCCAGTGTCGAGTTCGTTGAAGGTATTGATCACCGCATAGGTGTCCTTCCAGTCCCACCCGCGTTTTTTCGCTTCGGCGGCCATGGCGGCGCCCTGCTTCTGGCCGACTTCAAACGCGGCCATGCCCAGGTACGGCACCTCTTCCATGAAGTTGCCCTTGGCATCGACAAAGCGATCATCCACGGCCATCACTTTCAAATCGTTGACCTTGGCCTTGGCGACGATGGCCGGGCCCAGGGACACGTCTGGCGGGCAGATCACAAAGCCTTTCGCGCCGTTGGCGGCCAGGCTGTCGATGGCGGACAAGGTCTTTTCGCCATCGGGCACGGCGATTTTTATCACGGTGAAACCATGTTCCTTGCCGGCTTTTTCCGCGAATGCCCACTCCGTTTGAAACCAGGGTTCCTCGGCCTGCTTGACCAGGAAACCGATCTTCACTTCTTCAGCCGATACCCAGCCGCTGAACGCCATCGCCAGTGCCACGGCACCGAGTGTTTGCTTGAACATGGACCACCTCCTTCTTGTTATTGAAAAACGCTTTAGTCGTGGTACATCACAGACCGCCCGCCATCGATCATCAGGCAAGTGGCATTGATAAAGGGCGCCTCGTCGGTCGCCAGGAACAGAGCCGTCATGGCCACTTCGATGGGCTGGCCAATGCGTTTGGGCGGGTGCAGGTCGAACGCGCGCTGGCGTTCGGCGTGGGGGTCTGGGAAACCGTTCCAGTAATCGACGTTGAGCTGGGTTTCGATATAGCCGGGGGCGATGGCATTCACGCGGATGCCCTTGGGCGCGTACTCGATGCCCAAGGCACGGGTGAGGCCGAGCAGGCCGTGCTTGGCGACAGGGTAAGGGAAGCAGCCAGGAATGATTTGGCTGGAATGGGTGGACGCGATATTGATGATGTTGCCGATGCCCTGCTCGATCATGTGCGGCAACACCGACCGGCAGCCGTACCAGGCGCCGTCGAGGTCGATGGCGAAACAGCGGCGCCAGTCCTCGTCGCTCATTTGCAGCGGATCACGGAACACATTGACGCCGGCACAGTTGACCAGCACATCCACGCGGCCAAAGCGCTCGATGGTCAGGTTGACCAGCGCCTGCCATTGATCCTTGGAAGTGATATCAACCGGTTGGGCGTAAACCTGCGCGCCGCGTTCGCGCCAATGGGCGGCGACGTTCTCGACTTTGTCGCCCTGGATATCGGCAATGATCAACCGCGCCTGCTGGGCCTGGAAACAGGCAACGATGGCTTCGCCAATGCCTTGGGCGGCGCCGGTGATGATCACCACCTTGTTCTTCAGCCGCTCGCCGTAAGTGGGCTCGGGCACGGCGGGTAGGGACAACGGTTGCGCCTGCATCGCTTCACCTTTTTATTTTTTGTAGTGAGTGCTGATGCTGGCGACTATAAACCCATCGCCTGAAATATCTCAATATATAAATTATCGTCCCACATAATGAGCAAGCATTAAAAAAATGTGGGAGCGGGCTTGCTCGCGAATGCGGTGTATCAGTCAGCACATGCTTTAACTGACACACCGCATTCGCGAGCAAG